>CANKBT010000024.1 GCA_947479995.1 Frankiaceae bacterium
GGCTCGTTCTTGGGCGGCGCGGGCGGGGCGTCCTTGTCGCGGCCGGCCGGGAAGCCGCAGCGCGGGCAGTCCCAGGTCTCGGGCACGGCGGCCTCGTCGGAGAACGACGGCTTGGTCTCGTGCGCGTTGGCGCACCAGAAGGAGATGCGCTGGCGCGGGGCGGCCTCGCCGCGCTCCGCCTCGCCCATCGGCCCGGCGCCGACTCGGCTGCCCCTGATCGCGTTGCCGCCTGCCACGTGGTGCTCCTTCGTCGTGCGCGTCGTCGTGCGCGTCGTCGTGCCGGTCGGGGGGTGCGTGCGGGTCGTGCGGTGCGGGCTCAGGTCTCCTTGAGGAGCAGGCCCAGCGCGATGATGCAGACCGCCCACACCAGGCCGCAGATGATCGTGAGGCGGTCGAGGTTCTTCTCCACGACGGCGCTGCCGCCCAGCGAGGAGCTCACGCCGCCGCCGAACAGGTTCGACAGGCCGCCGCCCTTGCCGCGGTGCAGCAGCACCAGGACGACCAGCAGCAGGCTGGAGATCGCCAGCAGGATGTCGAGCAGCAGGACCACGGGTCGGGTCTCCTCGTGTGTGGGGTCGGGTCGAGACTAGACGGCGGTCAGCGGCCGCGGGTCTTGCGCAGCGAGGTCACCCGGTCGGGCGCCGACGCGGCGTCCTCGACCGGCACCACGTCGACGACCTCCGCGAAGTGGCAGGCCGAGGGGTGGCCCTGCCCGCGGTCGACGAGCGGCGGGTACTCCTGCGCGCAGACGTCCTGCGCCTTGAAGCACCGCGTGCGGAAGTGGCAGCCGGTGGGCGGGTCGGCCGGCGAGGGCAGGTCGCCCTGCAGCACGATCCGCTTCTTCTGCCCGCGGGCGGCCGGGTCGTGGCTCGGCACGGCCGACAGGAGCGCCTGCGTGTACGGGTGCGCCGGCCGCTCGTAGACGTCCTCGTTGGTGCCCGACTCGATGATCCGGCCGAGGTACATGACGTTGACGCGGTCGCTGATGTGGCGCACGACCGACAGGTCGTGGGCGATGAACAGGTACGACAGGCCGAACTCCTGCTGCAGGTCGCCGAGCAGGTTGACCACCTGCGCCTGCACCGACACGTCGAGCGCCGAGACCGGCTCGTCGCAGACGATGACCTCGGGCTTGAGCGCGAGCGCGCGGGCGATGCCGATGCGCTGGCGCTGCCCGCCGGAGAACTGGTGCGGGTAGCGGTTGATGAAGTCGGGGTTGAGGCCGACCCGCTCGAGCAGGTCCTGCACCGCCGCCTGGCGGCCCTTCTTCGGCAGCACCTCGGGGTGGATCTCCCACGGCTCGCCGACGATGTCGCCGACCGTCATGCGCGGGTTCAGCGAGGTGTACGGGTCCTGGAAGATGATCTGCACGGAGCGGCGGAACTGCTTCTGCTCCTTGGCCGACATCGAGAAGACGTCCTTGCCGTGGTGCAGCACCTGGCCGGCGGTCGGCTTCTCGAGCGCCATGAGCACCTTGGTGACCGTCGACTTGCCGCAGCCGGACTCGCCGACCAGGCCGACGGTCTCCTGCGGGTAGAGCGCGAGGTCGACGCCGTCGACGGCGCGCACCGCGCCGACCTGCTTCTGCCGCACCACGCCGAGCGTGATCGGGAAGTGCTTGACGAGCCCCTTGACCTCGAGCAGCGGCTCAGGCACTGAGGACCTCCTCGGCGAAGTGGCAGGCGCTGCGCCGGCCGGGGGCGACCTCGACGAGGGCGGGGGCCTCGACGGCGCAGACGTCCTGGGCCCGCGGGCAGCGCGGGTGGAAGGCGCAGCCGGACGGGATGCGCGCGAGGTTCGGCGGGGCGCCGACGATCGGCGTGAGCCGGGTGTCGCGGGCGTCGACGCGCGGGATCGAGCTCATCAGCCCGACGGTGTACGGGTGCGCCGGCCGCGAGAAGACCTCGTCGATGAGGCCGGTCTCCACGATGCTGCCGGCGTACATGACGGCGACGCGGTCGGCGACCTCGTTGACCACGCCGAGGTCGTGCGTGATGAGGATGACGCCCATGCCGTTCTCGGCCTGCAGCTCCTGCAGCAGGTCCATGATCTGAGCCTGCACGGTTACGTCGAGCGCGGTCGTCGGCTCGTCGGCGATGAGCACCGTCGGGTCGAGGGCCAGGGCCATCGCGATCATGACGCGCTGGCGCATGCCGCCGGAGAACTGGTGCGGGTAGTCCTTGAGCCGGCCGCGGGCGTTGGGGATGCGCACGCGGTCCATGAGCTCGGCGGCCTTCTCCAGCCCCTCCTTCTTGGAGGCGCCGCGGTGCGCGCGGAACATCTCGGCGATCTGCGCGCCGACCGTGAAGACCGGGTTGAGGGCCGACAGGGCGTCCTGGAAGACCATGCTGATCTCCGGGCCGCGCAGCTTGCGCTGCTCGTCCTTCGGCATCGTGAGCATGTCCTGGCCGTGGTACAGGATCCGGCCGCCGGTGACGTGCCCGGGCGGGCTCTCGAGGATGCCCATGATCGTCTGCGCGCTGACGCTCTTGCCGGAGCCGGACTCGCCGAGGATCGCGAGCGTCTCGCCGCGGTCGAGCGTGTAGCTGACGTCGCGCACGGCGCGCACGACGCCGTACGGGGTGCGGAACTCCACGGACAGGCCCTGCACCTCGAGCAGGTGCTCGCCGCCGGCGCGGGCGACGGCGGGCGAGGGGGACGGGAGGGTCGTCATGGTGCGGCCCCTACTTCGACTTCGGGTCGAGGGCGTCGCGCAGGGCGTCCCCGAGCAGGATGAAGGCCAGGACGGTCACGGACAGGATCGCGCTGGGCAGCAGGATCAGGCGCGGCTCGGTGCGCACGAAGTCGCGACCGCCCTCGATCTGCAGGCCCCAGCTGATCGACGGCCGCTGCAGGCCGATGCCGAGGAACGACAGCGTCGCCTCGGCCGCGATGACGCCGCCGATGGCGATGGTCGCGTAGACGAGCACCGGCGCCAGGCAGTTCGGCAGGATGTGCCGCGTGATGATCCGGAAGTCGCTGGCGCCGAGCGCCTTGGCCGCCTGGACGTAGTCGCTGTCCTTCACCGAGATCACGCTGGAGCGCAGCAGGCGCAGGATCGTCATCCAGCCGAGCGCGATGAGCGCCAGCGAGACCTGCAGCAGGCCCGGCTTGTCGAAGCGGTTGAGGATGAGGATCGCGCCGAGGATGAGCGGCAGGCCGAAGAAGATGTCGGTGATGCGCGACATCAGCGAGTCGAACCAGCCGCCGTAGTAGCCCGACAGGGCGCCGAGCACGACGCCGATGACGAGCGAGCCGCCGACCACCAGCACGCCGATGGCCATCGAGACGCGGGCGCCGTAGACGAGGTTGGAGTAGTAGTCGCAGCCCTGCAGGTCGTAGCCGAGCAGCGAGCCGTTCACGCCCGGGCCCTGGCGCCCGAAGGTGATGTCGCAGTCCTCCGGGTCGGTGCCGGTGAACAGCTGCGGGAAGACCGCCATGAGGGCCAGCACGAGCAGCAGCAGCGCCGCGCCGACGAAGACCGGGTTGCGGCGCAGGCTGCGCCACGCGTCGGACCACAGGCTGGCCTGGCGCAGGTCGCCGCCGGCGCCGGTGACGAGGGCGGCCTCGGTCTTGAGGTCCTGGGCCGCGCCGGGGCCGGTCTCGACCGGGGTGTCCAGGGCGGTGCCGCCGGGCGTGTCGACGGGCGCGCCGAGGCGGTCCGGACGGGTGTCACTCATGGCGGATCCTCGGGTCGAGGGCGGCGTACAGCACGTCGACGAGCAGGTTGAACACGATGTAGATGAGGACGAACAGCGTCACGACGCCGACGACGACCTCGCTCTCGCGACCGCGCACCGCCTGGAACACCAGCTGGCCGAGGCCCGGGAGGTTGAAGATGCCCTCGGTGACGATGGCGCCGGACATCAGCGTGCCGAGGTCGGTGCCGAGGAAGGTCACGACCGGGATGAGGCTGTTGCGCAGGGCGTGCTTGCCGACGACCGCGCGCTCCGGCAGGCCCTTGGCCCGCGCCGTGCGGACGTAGTCCGACGACAGGCTCTCCGACAGCGAGGTGCGGGTCAGCCGCGCGACGTACGCCAGCGACAGCGAGCCGAGCACGAAGCCGGGCAGCAGGAACGACCGCAGGCCGTCGTTCTGGCCGCTGATCGGGAAGATGCCGAGCTGCACGCCGAAGACGATCTGCGCGACGAAGCCGAGCACGAAGGACGGGATCGACACCACGGCGATCGTGGAGACCAGCACGAGGTTGTCGAAGAACGAGCCCTTGCGGATGCCGGCGAGGATGCCGGCGACCAGGCCGATGACGGCCTCGAAGACGAGGGCGACGAGCGCCAGCTTCAGCGTCACCGGGAAGCGCTGCTGCATGATGTCGCTGAGCGGCCGGCCGCGGAAGTCGGTGCCGAAGTCGCCCTGCACGACACCGCCCATGTAGGCCAGGTAGCGCTGCCACAGCGGGTCGTTGAGGCTGTACTCCTCGCGCAGCTGCGCGGCGACGGCGGGCGAGAACGAGCGCTCGCCGGCCAGCTGGGCGATGGGGTCGCCGGGGAGGGCGAAGACCGCCAGGTAGATCAGGATCGTCGTGACGATCAGCACGGGGATCGCGAGCAGTAGGCGTCGCGCGACGTAGCGACCCATGCTCCTCCTCAGAGGCGGCGGACCGCGGTCAGCGGTCCGAGGTGGTCGGGGCCCGCGGTGCGCCGGCGGGTGAGCCGGTCAGCGCCGCGGGACTGGCGCCCCTCCCCGTCGGGGGGTGCACCAGCACAGCACACGACCGGCCGGGCCCGCGAGGACCCGGCCGGTCGCGACGTGCGGACTAGCTGGTGACCGTGATGCCGGCCAGGTTGATCGTGCCGAACGCGTCGACGACGACGTTGTCGACGTTCTCGCTGTGCACGGCCTGCACGCGGCCGAAGAACATCGGCAGGATCGGCATGTCCTCCAGGAGGACGTCCTCGGCCTGCTGGTAGAGCTCGATGGCCTCCTCGTCGTTCTCGGCCTGGTTGCCCTGCGACACCAGGTCGTCGAACTCGGGGTTGCTGTAGAAGGTCTGGTTCGACCCGGCCGGCGCGAGGGCCGACGTGCTGTACAGCGGCTCGAGGTAGTTCTGCGGGCTCGGGTAGTCCATCGACCAGCCGAGGCGGAACGGACCGGTGAAGCCCTTGGCGTCGCCCTTGGGCAGGTACTCGGCGAAGTCGAGCTGGCCCTGCAGGGTGTAGTTGATGCCGAGGTTCTGGCGGAGCTGGTTGCCCACCGCGGTCACCCACTCGTCGTGGCCGCCACCGGCGTTGAACCAGAGGTCGACGTTCTGCGAGGTGTCGAAGCCGGTCTCCTCGAGGAGCGCCTTGGCGGCCTCGGGGTCGTACTTGCAGTACTCGCAGGCGTCGTCGCGCGAGCCGTTGACGACCGGGCTGACGACCGAGAAGGCCGGCGCGCGAGTGCCGTTGAAGATGGTCTCGGTGATGGCCTCGCGGTCGATCGCCATGCTGAACGCCTGGCGGACGCGCTTGTCCTCGAACCGCGGGTCGTACGTGGGGAAGCCCATGTACTGGAACGAGGAGCTCTCGCGCTCGAGGAAGCGGTCGCCGAACTCGTCCGGCGCCGAGGTGATGGCCTCGGCCGGGATGACGTCGAGGACGTCGACGTTGTTGCCCTGGACCTCGGCGTACGCCGTGTTGATGTCGCTGATGACGCGGACCTCGACCGTGTCGGCCTTGGCCTCGGCCTCACCGGCGTAGTCGGCGAACTTCTGCAGCGTGATGCCCTCGTCCGGGACGAACTCGGTCGCGGCCGAGAACGGGCCGTTGCCGATCGGCTTGCGGCCGAACGCCTCGGTGTCCTCGTAGAAGGCGTCGGGCAGCGGGTAGAACGCCGTGTAGCCGACGGTGACGGGGAACTGCGCGAAGGGCTCGGCCAGCTCGACGGTGAACGTCAGCGGGTCGACGACCTTCAGGCCGCTCATGGTCTGGGCCGCCGGCGGGGCGGTGATGTTGCCCTCGTCGTCGGTCTCGGCCTGGACCTCGTCGTAGCCGACGATGTTCGAGAAGAAGTACGAGCCGCCCTGGGCGTTGGTCGACAGGGCGCCGTAGTTCCAGGCGTTGACGAAGGACTCGGCGTCGACCGGCTCGCCGTTCTGGAAGGTCCAGCCGTCCTTGAGCTTGACGGTCCACAGGCTGTTGTCCTCGGAGGTGATCTCCTCGGCGACGCCCGTGTACTCGACCTCGGTCGTGTCGACGTTGTAGTTCACGAGGCCCGTGAACAGCGCCGACATGACCTGGTTGCCCTCGGACTCCGTGGTGTTGGCCGGCAGCAGGGGGTTCTCGGGGTTGTTGATGGAGATCGAGAACGTGCCGCCGGTCACCTCGGCGTCCGGGTTGAAGCCGCTGCCGCTGTCGCCGCCGCCGCTGCCGCCGTCGTCGCCGCCGCACGCCGCCGCGCCGAGCGCGAGGGCGAGCACCGACGCGGCGACCCGCGCGCGCTTGGTCATACGCACCTGAGGTGCCTCCTTCTCCCGGGTCCGGGAGGTGGTTCGAACCGGACGATCGGCCCGGTGTGGACAGCGGAGTGTAGGCACGGCGACGAAGGGGTGGACACGTGCGAAACAGGGCCTTCTGCAGATCGTGACCCCGCCGTGACCGCTCCGGCCCGCGAGGCGGACGTGTGACCGGGCGCACAGCGGACAAGACGGACGGCTGGGCGGTCCGCGGGGCCAGTCGGGCGCGCGCTCAGGCCGGGCGGACCCGGCAGATGCGGGCGAACTCCTCGGCGTCGAGCGACGCCCCGCCCACGAGCGCGCCGTCGACGTCGGGCTGCGCCATGAGCTCGGCGACGTTGGAGGACTTCACCGACCCGCCGTAGAGCACGCGCACGCCGTCGGCGACGTCGGCCCCGTGCAGCTCGGCGAGGGTGGCCCGCAGGGCGGCGCAGACCTCCTGCGCGTCCTCGGGCGTCGCCACCTCGCCCGTGCCGATCGCCCAGACCGGCTCGTACGCGACCACGAGGGTGCGCACGACGTCGACCGGGACGTCCTGCAGGGCGGCGCGCAGCTGGGCGGTCGCGTGCGCGACGTGCCCGCCGGCGCGGCGGACCTCGAGGCCCTCCCCCACGCACAGCACGGGCACCAGGCCGTGGCGGGCCGCCGCCTGCACCTTGGCGCGCACCACGTCGTCGCCCTCGCCGTGGTCGGCGCGGCGCTCGGAGTGCCCGACGACGACGTAGGAGCAGCCGAGCCGGGCGAGCATGCCGCCGCTGACGTCGCCGGTGTGCGCGCCCTCCTCGTGCGGCGACAGGTCCTGCGCGCCGTACGCGAGCCGCAGGCGGTCGCCGTCGACGAGCGTCTGCACGCTGCGCAGGTCGGTGAAGGGCGGGAGCACGACCACCTCGACGGCGTCGTGGTCGGCCGGGGTGAGGCTGAAGGCGAGCTTCTGCACCAGCGAGATCGCCTCGAGGTGGTGCACGTTCATCTTCCAGTTGCCCGCCATGAGCGGCCGGCGGCTCACGCGAGCGCCTCCAGGCCGGGCAGGCTCTTGCCCTCGAGCGCCTCCAGGGAGGCGCCGCCGCCGGTGGAGATGTGGCCGAAGCGGGCCTCGTCGACGCCGAGCGCGCGCACGGCCGCGGCCGAGTCGCCGCCGCCGACGACCGTCAGCGCGCCGGTCAGCGAGGCGACCGCCTCGGCGACGCCGCGGGTGCCCTCGGCGTACGGCGCCATCTCGAACACGCCCATCGGGCCGTTCCAGAAGACGGTGCGGGCGCCCTGGAGCGCCTCGGTGAAGGCGCGCACCGACCGCGGGCCGATGTCGAGGCCCATGCGGTCGGCCGGGATCGCGTCGGCCGGCACGACGTCGTGGGCGGCGTCGGCCGAGAAGGCCTCCGCGGCGACGACGTCGACGGGCAGCACGACCTTGCCGGTCTCGAGGAACCCGGCGCAGCGCTGCACCTGGTCGGCCTCGAGCAGCGAGGAGCCGACGTCGTGGCCCTGCGCCTGGAGGAAGGTGAAGCACATGCCGCCGCCGACGAGCAGCCGGTCGACCTTCGGCAGCAGCGCCTCGATGACGGCGAGCTTGTCGCTCACCTTCGAGCCGCCGAGCACCACGGCGTACGGGCGGGCGGGGTCGGTCGTGAGCCGCTCGAGCACCGCCACCTCGGCCGCCACCAGCGGGCCGGCGGCGTGCGGGAGGCGCTGCGCGACGTCGTAGACCGACGCGTGCCTGCGGTGCACGGCGCCGAAGGCGTCGTCGACGTAGAGGTCGGCGAGCGCCGCCAGCCGGTCGGCCAGCGCGCCGCGCTCGGCGTCGTCCTTGCTCGTCTCGGCCGCCTCGAAGCGGACGTTCTCGAGCAGGCCGACCTGCCCGGGCCGCAGGCCCTCGACGAGGGCCTGCGCCGACGGCCCGGCGACGTCGCCGGCGAGCGGCACGTCCTGCCCGAGCAGCGCGCCGAGGCGCGCGGCGACCGGGGCGAGGGAGTACGCCGGGTCCGGCGCGCCCTTCGGGCGCCCCAGGTGCGCGGCGACCACGACGCGGGCGCCCCGCGCGACGAGGTCCTGCAGCAGCGGCAGGCTCGCGCGGATGCGGCCGTCGTCGGTGATCGCCCCGTCCTGCAGGGGCACGTTCAGGTCGCAGCGGACCAGGACCCGCTGCCCCTGGACGTCGAGGTCAGCGGCCGTCCTCACGCGAGCTTCGACCCGACGAGCGAGACGAGGTCGACGAGGCGGTTGGAGTAGCCCCACTCGTTGTCGTACCAGCCGACGACCTTGACCTGGTTGCCCTGCGCCATGGTCAGCAGGCTGTCGAAGGTGCACGACGCCGGGCTGGTGACGATGTCCGACGACACGATCGGGTCGGCGGTGTACTCCAGGACGCCCTTGAGCTCGCCCTCGGCCGCGGCCTGGTAGGCGGCGTTGACCTCGTCCTTGGTGACCTCGCGGCCCAGGGTGACGACCAGGTCGGTCACCGAGCCGGTCGGGATCGGCACGCGCAGCGCGATGCCGTCGAGCTTGCCCTTGAGCTCGGGCAGCACGAGCGCGGTCGCCTTGGCGGCGCCGGTGCTCGTCGGCACGATGTTGAGGGCGGCGGCGCGGGCGCGGCGCAGGTCCTTGTGCGGCATGTCCTGCAGCTGCTGGTCGGCCGTGTAGGCGTGGCAGGTGGTCATGAGGCCGCGCTCGATGCCGAAGCTGTCGAGCAGCACCTTGGCCATCGGCGCCACGCAGTTGGTCGTGCAGGAGGCGTTCGACAGCACCGTCTGGCTGCCGTCGTAGTCCTTGTCGTTGACGCCCATGACGACGGTGAGGTCCTCGTCGGTCGCGGGCGCGGAGATGATGACCTTCTTGGCGCCGCCGGCGTCGACGTGCTTGCGGGCGTCGCCCGCCTTGGTGAAGAAGCCCGTCGACTCGATGACGACGTCGACGCCGAGGTCGCCCCACGGCAGCGCGCCCGGGTCGCGCTCGGCCAGCGCCTTGACGCTGCGGCCGTCGACGCTGAAGCCCTCGTCGGTGCGCTCCACGACGCCGGGGTAACGGCCGAGGATCGAGTCGTACTTGAGCAGGTGCGCCATGGTCCCGACGTCGCCGAGGTCGTTGAAGGCCACGACCTCCACGTCCTGCCCGCTGGCCTGCACGGCGCGGAAGAAGTTGCGGCCGATGCGGCCGAAGCCGTTGATGCCCACGCGGACGGTCATGGGGTCCCCTCGTCGATGCGGATCTGCGGTGCGGTGGCCGCGAACCTAGCGCCCGGCCTCAGGTGGTCGACGTCACGGTCCCCGTGCGCGCGGAGGCGCGCAGGGCGCCGAGCACGGTGGCGGCGGCCAGCAGGTCGCCCAGGTCGGCCGGCCACGGCCACGCCCGTGCCTCGACCTCGCCGAGCGCGACCGCGCCGCGCAGGGCCGCCGCCGAGGCGACCAGGCCGGCGTCGGGGCCGAGCCCGCCGGGCGGCAGGGCCATCGCCTCGCCGCCGTCCCAGCGCACCTCGTCGACCGCGGCGTCGAGCCGGGCGGTCGCGAGCGTGAGGCGAGCGGTCGGCACCGGTGCGCCCTCGTGGCTCACCAGCACCGTCGCGCCCGACGCGCACAGCAGCGACCATGCGACCGGGGCGCCGCCCGGCAGCGCGGGGGCCGCGACCGCCGGGCCGGCGCCGGCGGCCAGCACGTCCCCGCACCAGCCGCGCGCCAGGTCGACCAGCTCGACGGTCTCGCGCTCGCCGCGCGGCCAGCCGCGCACCGTCACCTGGCGCACCGGCCCGCCGGCGAGCGGCAGCGCGGCGGCCGCGGTGCGCGCCCACGGCTCCCAGCGCCGGCTGAGGGCGACCGCGACGTCCGGCCCCTCGGCGGCGCGGGCCCGGCGCAGCAGGCCGGCGTCGAGCACCGGGCCGGTGAGCAGCACCAGCAGGCCCGCGTCGCGCAGCGCGGGCAGCAGGTCGGCCTGCTCGGGCACGAGGGCGACCGCGTCGACGCGGGCGTCCGCGAGCAGCTCGCCGGCGTCGACGTACGACGGGGCGTCGCGCGGGTCGTCGTACGGCGTGGACGGCAGGCGGCCGAGCACGTGCCAGCCGGCGGCGCGCAGCAGGGCCGGGTCGAGGTCGCCGGTGAGCGCGAGCGCCGGCCGGTGGTCGTCCGGCCGCGCGGCGCGCGCGGCGCGGGCGGCGTCGCTCAGGGGGCCAGCATGTCGGCGGTGACGTTGGCCTCGGTGTCGGGGATGCCGAGGTCCGAGGCCCGCTTGTCGGCCATCGACAGCAGCCGGCGGATGCGGCCGGCGACGGCGTCCTTGGTCATCGGCGGGTCGGCGAGGGCGCCGAGCTCCTCGAGGCTGGCGTTGGCGTGCTCGCGGCGCAGCCGGCCGGCCTGGAGCAGGTGCTCGGGGGCGTCGTCGCCGAGGATCTCGAGCGCGCGCTCGACGCGGGCGCCGGCGGCGACGGCCGCGCGGGCCGAGCGGCGCAGGTTGGCGTCGTCGAAGTTGGCCAGCCGGTTGGCGGTGGCCCGGACCTCGCGGCGCATCCGGCGGTCCTCCCAGGCCAGGACGGCCTCGTGGGCGCCGAGCCGGGTGAGCAGCACGCCGATGGCGTCGCCGTCGCGGACGACGACCCGGTCGACGCCGCGCACCTCGCGGGCCTTGGCCTGCACGCCGAGGCGGCGGGCGGCGCCGACGAGGGCGAGCGCGGCCTCCGGGCCGGGGCAGGTGATCTCCAGGCTCGAGGACCGGCCGGGCTCGGTGAGCGAGCCGTGCGCGAGGAAGGCCCCGCGCCAGGCCGCCGCCGCGTCGCAGGTGCCGCCGGAGACGACCGACGGCGGCAGCCCGCGCACCGGGCGGCCGTGGGTGTCGAGCAGGCCGACCTGGCGGGCGAGGCCGTCGCCGTCCTTGCTGATGCGCACGACGTAGCGGTTGCCCTTGCGCAGGCCGCCCGCGGCGACGACGTGGACGTCGCTGGCGTGGCCGTAGACCTCCGCGACCTCCTTGCGCAGCCGCCGCGCGGTGGAGCCGGCGTCGACCTCGGCCTCGACCACGACCTTGCCGGCGACGAGGTGCAGGCCGCCGGCGAAGCGCAGCAGGGCCGCCATCTCCGCCTTGCGGCAGCACGGCTTCGTCACGGTCAGCCGGGACAGCTCGTCCTTGACCGCTGCCGTCATCGCCACGGGTGGTCGCCTCCTGCGCAGTCGGGGTGGGTGGGGGTCGTGCGGGGGGTCACGGGGTCACGGGGTCACGGGGTCATCACCGAGGCGTAGGCCGCGGCCAGCCGCACGGGGTCGTGGCGCGGGGAGCCGTCGCTCTCGGCGACGGGCGCCAGGACCAGCCGGGCGCCGCACGCCTCGACCGCGGCCATGAGACCACGGCTGTCCACCACCGCCGCCTCGTCGGCGACGACGACCTCGAGGGCGAGGTGCGGCGCGTGCGCGAGCAGCACCTCGAGGTGCGTCTCGGGCGCGAAGCCCTCGGTCTCCCCCGGCTGCTCGACGAGGTTGAGCGCCACCAGGCGCGAGGCGCGGGTGGCCTCGAGCGCCGCGCGCAGCTCCGGCACCATGAGGTGCGGCAGCACGCTGGTGAACCACGAGCCGGGGCCGAGCACCACCCAGTCGGCGGCGAGCACGGCCTCGACGGCCTCCTCGCAGGCGGGCGGGTCGACCGGGTCGAGCGCGACGGCGACGACCTGCCCGGGGGTGGTCGCGACGGCGACCTGCCCGCGCACCTCGCTCAGGGCGTCGGCGGCGGCCGGGTCGTGCCCGAGCACCTGGGCGGTGATCTCCAGCGGCACGCAGGCGGCGGGCAGCACCCGGCCGGTGCCGCCCAGCAGCCGCCCGACGGCGTCGAGCGCCTCGACCACCGAGCCGGTGGTCTGGGTGAGCCCGGCGAGCACGAGGTTGCCGACGGCGTGGCCGGCGAGCGGGCCGTCGCCGGCGAAGCGGTGCTGCAGCAGCCGCTCCCAGGTGCGGCCCCACGCGTCGTCGCCGGCGAGGGCGGCCAGCGCCATGCGCAGGTCGCCGGGCGGCAGCAGCCCGAGCTCCTCGCGCAGCCGTCCGCTCGACCCGCCGTCGTCGGCGACCGTGACGACCGCCGTGACGTGGGGCGTCACCCGGCGCAGCGCCTGCAGGGTCGCGGCGAGGCCGTGGCCGCCGCCGAGCGCGACCACGCGGGGGCCGCCGGGAGCCGGGTCGTCGTGGCGCCGCCGGTGCGGGGTCACGCCCGCACCGCGCGGGGCGCGCTCACTCGCGCCCCAGGTCGCGGTGCACCACCGTGACGTCGACGTCCGGCCCGAGCCGGCGCGCCAGCTGCTCCGACACCGCCACGCTGCGGTGCTTGCCGCCGGTGCAGCCGACCGCGAGCAGCGCGTAGTGCTTGCCCTCGCGGGCGTAGCCCTCGAACAGCAGGCGCAGCAGGCCCTCGCCGCGGTCGAGGAACTCCGCGGCGCCGGCCTGCGCGAGCACGTAGTCGCGGACGGGGGCGTCCTGCCCGGTCTGCGGCCGCAGCTCCTCCACCCAGTGCGGGTTGGGCAGGAAGCGGCAGTCGAGCACGAGGTCGGCGTCGACCGGCAGGCCGTACTTGTAGCCGAAGGACAGCACCGTCACCTGCACGCCGCTGCCCGGGCCGTTGGCGCCGAAGGCGGCGACCACCTTGGCGCGCAGCTGGTGGACGTTGAGCAGGCTGGTGTCGAGCACGAGGTCGGCCTCGCCGCGCAGGTCACGCAGCAGGTCGCGCTCGCGGGCGATGCCGTCGACGAGCCGGTCGCCCGGGTCCTGCAGGGGGTGCGGCCGGCGCACGCTCTCGAAGCGGCGCACGAGCGCCTCGTCGGAGCTCTCGAGGAACAGCACGCGGGCCGTCACGCCGCGCGCCGCGCACTCGGCGAGCGCCGTGCGCAGGTCGGACTCGAAGGCCCGGCTGCGCACGTCGGCGACGACCGCGATGCGCTCGACCGCGCCCTGCGAGCGCTGGCCGAGGTCGACCATCGTCGGCAGCAGGCCGGGCGGCAGGTTGTCGACGACGAACCAGCCGAGGTCCTCGAGCGACTTCGCGGCGGTCGAGCGGCCGGCGCCGGACAGGCCGGTGACGACGACCAGCTCGAGCGCCGAGGCGGCGGCGGTCACGCGACCACCTCGCCGGTCACCGGGTCGAAGGCGGGCACGGCCGCGTCGTCCGGCACGGCGAGGGCGGCCACGACCGACTCGGCCGTGCGGCGTCCGACACCCGGCACCTCCATGACCTCCTCGACCGTCGCCGCCCGGAGGCGCTTGAGCGACCCGAAGTGTCGCAGCAGCGCCTTGCGGCGGGTCTCGCCCAGCCCGGCCACGCCGTCGAGCGCGCTCTCGACCATCGTCTTGCTGCGCTTGCTGCGGTGGTAGGCGATCGCGAAGCGGTGGGCCTCGTCGCGCACGCGCTGCAGCAGGTAGAGCGCCTCGGACGTGCGGCTCAGGATCACCGGCTCGTCCTGGCCGGGCAGCCAGACCTCCTCGAGCCGCTTGGCCAGCCCGCACAGGGCGACGTCGTCGATGCCCAGCGCGTCGAGGGCCTGCTTCGCCGCCGCGACCTGCGGCGGGCCGCCGTCGACGACCACCAGCTGCGGCGGGTAGGCGAAGCGCCGCGGCCGGCCGGTCTCGGGGTCGGTGAGCGGCGCGGGCGAGAACGGGTCGTCCTCCCCCGGCTCGACCGGCGCCTCGGTCGCCTCCTCGAGGTAGCGGCTGAACCGGCGGCGCACGACCTCGCGCATCGACGCGGTGTCGTCCTGGCCGTCGACCCCGCGCACGGCGAACCGGCGGTACTCCGACTTGCGGGCCAGGCCGTCCTCGAAGACCACCATGCTCGCCACGACGCTCGTGCCCTGCAGGTTCGACACGTCGAAGCACTCGATGCGCAGCGGCGCCTCGGGCAGCTCGAGCGCCTCCTGGATCTCCGCCAGCGCCAGGCTGCGGGCGGTGAGGTCGCTGGCGCGCTTCGTCTTGTGCAGCGCGAACGCCTGCTTGGCGTTCTGCTCGACCGTCTCCATGAGCGCGCGCTTGTCGCCGCGCTGCGGCACGCGCAGGCTGACCTGCGCCCCGCGCAGGCCGCGCAGCCAGTCGGTGAGCGCCTCGGCGTCGGGCGGCAGCGCCGGCACCAGCACCTCGCGCGGCACGTCGTCGGTGTCGCGCAGGGTCACCCCGGCGCCCGGCGTGGCGCGCCGCGCGACCGGGCCGCCGTCGTCGTCGTCCGGCGGCTCGCCGTACGCCTGGGCGAGGAACTGGCCGACGAGCTCGCCGGTGGTGAGGTCCTCGACCTTGTCGAGCACGTAGCCGCGCTGGCCGCGCACCCGCCCGCCGCGGACGTGGAAGACCTGGATGGCCGCCTCGAGCTGGTCCTCGACGACGGCGATGACGTCGGCGTCGGTGCCGTCGGCCAGCACGACGGTCTGCTTCTCCATGGCCCGCGTGAGCGCGCCGATGTCGTCGCGCAGCCGGGCCGCGCGCTCGTACTCCATCTGCTCGGCGGCCTCGGTCATCTCGCGCTCGAGCCGCTTGAGGAAGCGCCCGGACTGGCCGGCCATGAAGTCGCAGAAGTCGTCGACGATCTCGCGGTGCTGCTCGACGGTGACGTTGCCGACGCAGGGCGCGGAGCACTTGTCGATGTAGCCGAGCAGGCAGGGCCGGCCGACCTGCCCGGCGCGGACGAAGACGCCCTTGCTGCACGTGCGGGCCGGGAAGACCCGCAGCAGCAGGTCGAGCGTCTCGCGGATCGCCCAGGCGTGCGCGTACGGGCCGAAGTAGCGCACGCCCTTCTTCTTCGGGCCGCGCATGACCTGCAGCCGCGGCACGTCCTCGTGCAGCGTGACGGCCAGGCTCGGGTAGCTCTTGTCGTCGCGGTACTTGACGTTGAACCGCGGGTCGTACTCCTTGATCCAGGTGTACTCGAGCTGCAGCGCCTCGACCTCGGTGCCGACGACGGTCCACTCGACCGACGCGGCCGTCGTGACCATCTGGCGCGTCCGCGGGTGCAGCGCGGTGACGTCCTGGAAGTAGCTGTTGAGCCGGCTGCGCAGGCTCTTGGCCTTGCCGACGTAGATCACCCGGCGGCGCTCGTCGCGCCAGCGGTAGACGCCCGGGGCGTCGGGGATCGTGCCGGGCGCCGGGCGGTACGACTGCGGGTCCGGCACGGTCTCCAGTCTAGGTGCGGGGTCGGACTCCCGGCGGCCGCGACGGCCGCCGCTCCCCGCCCGGCCCCGCGGACCCGGTGAGGCGGGACGGCGCTCGGGGTGCGAGGGTCGGACGGTGACGGACGAGTCGGGCACCGACGCCTCGCGACCCGTCGTGGACGCCGACCTCGGCGTCGTGCTCGACGTGGTCGTCGACGCGCTGTCCGGGCGCGGCCGGCTCAC
>CANKBT010000025.1 GCA_947479995.1 Frankiaceae bacterium
CCCGCCGCCGGTGCGGCCCGCGGTCTTCGCTGTGCACTCCACTGCCTCTCGTCCGGCGTCCGCCCCGCACCCTAGGGGCCTTGCTGCCGGGCGGCTCAGCGCGCGCCGTAGCCGCCCTGCAGGCCCTGGTCGTAGGAGTCCGCCACGTCCAGGCCGAGGTCGCCGTACTCGGTGGCGGTGCCGCGCGCGTAGTCGGCGAAGGCCGCCGCGTGCTCCGGGCTGTTGGCGACGTGGGGCAGGAAGACGCCGTTGCGGAACCACGGGTACGAGGTGCCGTTGTAGTCCTCGGTGCGGGCCGGCATCCCCTGGTCGAGCAGGGCCGCGACGATGGCCGTCTGCAGCTGCTGCGAGGTCCGCTGCTGGTTGCCGAAGTTCTCGTCGACCGCGGCCTGCTGCTGGCCGGTCACGGCGCCGTTGAGGGCCTCCTGGCCGTGCGACAGCGCCTGGCCGACCACGAACTCGGCCATCTTGCCGCCCGGGACGGGCACCTGGCCGACGATGTCGCCCGCCAGGGAGACGTAGAGCTCGCGCTGCGCCTCGATGCGCGCGGCCGCGTCCTCGCTGCCGCGGCCGGCCGCACCGTCGATGAAGCCGATGAGCTCGGCGTTGTTGGCCGCGATGAGGCGGACGGCGCGCCGCAGGTCCTCGTTCCCGGGGTCGGCGGCGAGGGCCGCGGTCACGTGGTCGAGCCGGGTGGCGTTGAGCGCCGCCGTGGCGCGACCGAGCTCGACGACGGCCGACTCGTCGGTCATCACCTCGCCGAGCACCGCGTCCAGCGCCTCGCTGTCGAAGCTCGCGCCCGGGGGCATGCCCTCCTGCCACGGCTCGTCGGCGTAGCCGTTCCACGCCCCCTCGCCCGTGAGGGCGAGGCGGTCGACGTCGGTGATGTAGCTGGCGAGGATGCGCCCGAGCGAGTCCTTGCCGTCGTCGCCGATCTTGGGGTCGCCGTCGCGCGCGCCGAGCAGGTTGACGGCGTCGGAGGCGGCGCGCGCGGACGTCTCGGCCCGCGGGTCGTCGGGGTCGCGGAACACCGTCGACGCGGCGTCGAGCATCTCCCCGAGCGCGTTGAACTCGTCGTGGCTCCACCGGCGGTCGCGCACGTAGTACTCCGACCGGCTCTCGCCGCCCGGCGGGTAGAGGAAGTCCTGCGCGGCCTCGGGCGTGCGGCCCATCGCCTCGAAGAGGCCGACGAACGGGTCGTAGTACTGGTCGGCCGTGCCCTCGCCGAGGCGGTAGTAGCCGCTGTCGTGGCCGACCCGCTCCTGCCAGGTCGCGAAGAACTCGTCGCCGCGCTCGTACGCGTCGAGCACGCCGCCGATGTCGGTGAGGAAGCCCGCGTCGTACGTGCCGCGGTGCAGCAGCTGCGACAGGGCCCAGCCGTTCGCACCGCCCTCGGTGGCCTTCTCGGCGAGCTCGCGGGCGAAGTCGTCGCTGAGCTGGTAGCTCGAGGAGGCCGTGGCGATGGCGCCGCTGAAGGCGCTCATCACGGCGTCCTGCGACTGCCGGATCTTGTCCAGCACGTGCAGGTCGTCGCTCCACATCGGGTCGTCGGCGCTGTACGGCAGGTCGCGCTGGTAGCCGTCGTAGTAGCGGGCGAGCTGCTGCGGCACCTCCAGGACGCCCTCGGGACCGAGGGCCTCCGCGAAGGCCGCGGCGACGGCCGGGTCGTCCTGGTGCTTCGCGAGCATCGCGGCGTAGGCGTCGATGCGCTCGAGCTCGTCGCGGTCGTAGTCGTCGGGCAGCTCGCGGAAGAAGTCCGCGAGCTCGCCCCCGAGGGCCGCGGTGATGCCGCTGCGGGTGTCCTCGGCGATCTCGTACTCGACCGGCTCGCCGGACAGGGCCGCCTCGTCGCCGCCGTTCACGAGGACGGCGTAGTCGACGCGGTCGCTCATCTCGTCGGCCTTGGCCTCGAGCATCAGCTCCCAGAAGCCGGACCCGCTGAGCACCGCCACGTCGGCCCGAGCGCGCTCGGAGGCGTCCTTGACGCCCTCGGCCTGCGTGGCGAGCGTCGAGGACAGGCTGCGGATGCGGGCGGCCGCGGAGCGGGCGGCCGGCACGTCGATGCGGACGGTGGCCATCAGTACATGTCCATGCCGCGGTGGTGCCGCACGGGCGGCAGCGGGAAGTTGGCGCGCTGGCCGCGGGGGTCGTCGTGCGGCACCTTCTCCGGCTGCGCGGACGCCAGGCCGCTGAGCGTGCTGACGGCGTCCGCGAAGGCCGAGCGGACCATCTCGCCGACGTTGTCGAGGGCGGCGCAGAAGTCGTCGGCCCAGGGGGAGTCCCACGCGGCGGTCACCGAGCGGCCGCAGCCGCGGGTCGCCAGCTCGCCACCCGGCTCCACGACGTACGTCGCGGTGGTCGCCGCGTCGGCGGCGGCCTCCAGCGCGTCCTTCTTCAGGTTCGGGACGTCCGGCTCCTCGGCCGGGGTCGCGGGCTCGTCGCCGGCCATGGTGCCCCTTCGTCGTGACGTGCGGTGCGTACGTCGTTCGTACCGCCCGCAAGCACGGCGATCCGCGCTCCCGGGCGACCGCAGCGCGAGAACCGGGTGAACCTGCCCCGGACGTGCTAGAAACCGAACGACCGTTCTGCAACTGGGGGAGCCGGGGATGCACTACGACGTGCTGGTGGTGGGCAGCGGCTTCGGCGGCAGCACGACGGCGCTGCGCCTGGCCGAGAAGGGCTACCGGGTCGGCGTGCTCGAGGCCGGGCGGCGCTTCGCCGACGACGACCTCCCGAAGACCTCCTGGGACCTTCGGCGCTACCTGTGGGCGCCGCGCCTCGGCCTGTACGGGCTGCAGCGCATGCACCTGCTGCCCGGCGTGCTCGTCATGGCCGGCGCGGGCGTCGGCGGCGGGTCGCTGAACTACGCCAACACGCTCTACCAGCCGCCGAGCGCCTTCTTCCGCGACCCGCAGTGGGCGGGCATCACCGACTGGGAGGCCGAGCTCGCGCCGTACTACGACCAGGCGAAGCGGATGCTCGGCGTGACGACCAACCCGACGACGACGCCCGCCGACGAGGTGATGCGCACGGTCGCCGAGCAGATGGGCGTCGGGCACACCTTCACCTCCACGCCCGTGGGCGTCTTCTTCGGCGAGCCGGGGCGCACGGTGCCCGACCCGTTCTTCGGCGGCGTCGGCCCCGACCGCACCGGCTGCACCGAGTGCGGCTCGTGCATGACCGGCTGCGCGGTCGGCGGCAAGAACACGCTCGTGAAGAACTACCTGCACCTCGCCGAGCGCGCGGGCGTCGAGGTGCACCCGCTCACCACCGTCACCGCGCTGCGGTCGCAGCCGGACGGCACCTGGCAGGTCGAGAGCCGCCCGAGCGGCGGCCTGCGGCGCCCGCGGACGACGTGGACCGCCGACCAGGTCGTGCTCGCCGCCGGCACGTACGGCACGCAGAGGCTGCTGCACGCGATGCGCGACCGCGGCGTGCTGCCGCGGCTGTCGGCCCGGCTGGGCCACCAGACGCGCACCAACTCCGAGGCGGTGCTGGCCGCCACCGCGCGCTCGCGGGGCACCGACTTCACGCAGGGCGTCGCGATCACCTCGAGCTTCCACCTCGACGAGCACACGCACGTCGAGCCCGTCCGCTACGGCAAGGGCAGCAACGCCATCGGCCTGCTGCAGACCGTGCTCGTCGACGGCGGCGGGCGCCTGCCGCGCCCGGTCAAGGCGCTGCTCACGGTCCTGCGCCACCCGGGCGCCTTCGTGCGCGGCCTGTCGGTGCGGCACTGGAGCGAGCGCACGGTCATCGCGCTCGTCATGCAGAGCCGCGACAACTCGCTCGTGCTCTCGGGCAAGCGCGGCCGGCTCACCAGCCGGCCCGGCCCCGGCGACCCGCCGCCGTCGTGGATCCCCGGCGGGCACGAGGCCGTGCGGCGCATGGCCGACGAGATCGGGGGCGACCCGGGCGGTGCGTTCACCGACCTCGTCGACATCCCGATGACCGCGCACTTCCTCGGCGGCTGCGCCATCGGCGCGACCCCCGAGACCGGCGTCGTCGACGCCTACCACCGCGTGCACGGCTACCCGACGCTGCACGTCGTCGACGGCTCCGCGGTGTCGGCGAACCTCGGCGTCAACCCGTCGCTCACCATCACCGCCCAGGCCGAGCGGGCCGCGGCCCTGTGGCCCAACCGCGGCGAGGCCGACGCTCGCCCTGCGCAGGGCGAGGGCTACGTCGCGCTCGCGCCGGTGCCGCCGCGCGCGCCGGTCGTGCCGGTGCACGCGCCGGGCGCGCTGCGCCTGCCGCTCACCGTGGTGCGCCGCGCCGGCTAGCGCTCAGCTGAGCCGGAACAGCTCCGCCGGGCCGTACGTGAGGCAGATGCCGGCGGAGGTGGCGGTCACGAGCATCGCGATGAGCACCCAGACCGCGGCCCGGCGCCAGCCCCGCGCCTGCGCCGGCGGCAGGCTGGGCAGGTAGGCGCTCGGCAGGTCGCTTCCGCGCTGCAGGTCGAGCCAGTGCGGGTCGACCTCGCGCGCGTCGTCGGCCGGCGGGACCAGGTCGTACTCGGGGTGGTGCGCCATGGCCGCACGGTAGGTCAGCCCTTCGCGTCGGACCACCGGTGCACGACCGCGACGTCGGCGACGAAGCGCACCGCGCTGCCCGCGGCACAGCGCCCGGCCGCCTCGGCGAGCGCGTCGTGCACGAGCGCCACCGCGGCGTCGGCGCCGTCCTGCGGCACGTGCAGCAGGAGCTCGTCGTGCAGGCACAGCACCACCTCGCCCCGCTGCTCCTGCAGCAGCCGCGCGCGGACGGTCACCGCCCACACCTTGAACAGCTCCGCGGCCGCCCCCTGCACCACGGCGTTGCGCGCGTAGCGGCCGTGGCCGCCGGGCGCGAGACGCAGCAGCCGCCCTCCCCACGTGCGCAGGTCGGTGCCGACCCGGCCGGCCTCCTCGGCGGCGCGCAGGAACGCGAGCGCCTGCGGGTAGGCGCGCTCCATCCGCTGCAGGGCCGCGCCGGCGGTGCCCGACGTCTGGCCGTACATCGCGGCCAGCACCGCCACCTTCGCCACCGGGCGCTCGACGCCGAGCGCCGCGGCGACCGGCGTGTAGAGGTCGTCCTGCCGCGCCGCGGCAGCCAGGCCCGCGTCGCCGCTCACGACCGCGAGCACCCGCGGCTCGACCTGCCCGAGGTCGGCGCGCACCAGCACGTGCCCGGGCGCCGCGGCGACGCCGGGCCGCAGGTCGGCGGGCAGGTTGTGCAGCCCCGCGCTCGCGGTCATGCGGCCGGCGCCCTCGGCGGCGGTCCACGTGCCGCGCAGCCGGTCGTCGGCGCCGACGTGCGCCGCCACCCACCCCCAGCCGTACGTGGTGGCGAGGCGCTCGGCGCGGCGCCAGTCGAGCAGGGCGGCCACCAGCGGGCTGGTGCTGCGGTGCGGCTCGAGGCGCCACGAGCGGGTGTCGGGCAGGTCGAGGCCGCGCGCGGTGAGGGCCTCGCGCAGCAGCAGCGGGTTGCGCAGGTCGACCGGCTCGCCGAGCAGCGCGAGCACGGGGGCGTCGCGCTCCGCCCGCGGGGTGCCGGGCGGGCCGACCGCCTCGGTGAGCAGGCCGGTGAGCCGGGCCCGGTCGACGGGCAGGCCGTCGTGCCCGAGCTCGACGGCCAGCAGCGCGGCCGCGCTCTCGGCGTAGGCGGTCAGCAGGGCGAGCGGCAGGCCGGCCGGTGCGGGTCGCGGGTCGGGCAGGGCGGCCAGCGCCTCGCCCTGCGCGGCCTGCACCTCGAGGGCCAGCGCGGCCCAGCGCGCGGTCGCCGCCGCGTCGTCGAAGCGCTCGCGCCCCCACTCCGGCGACAGGCCGCCGTCGGCGCGCACCGGGCCGCTGCCGTCGTCGAGCTCGAGCAGCGAGAGCTCGCCGTGCGCGGGCGGCGGCGCGTCGGTGCCGCGCTGCGCGGCCCACACCGCGGCCGGGTCGTCGCGGCCGGTGCCGTGCAGCAGGCGCGCCACGGCGCCGAGGTCCCAGCAGGCGCGCGGCCGCACGCCGAGCGCGACGAGCGGGGCGGCGGTGGTCGCCGCCCGCCACCACACGAGCCGCCCGGGCACGAGCGCGAGCAGGCCGGGGTGCGCGTCGACGGCCCAGGCGCCGTCCGCCGTCGCGACGCCGAAGCCGGCCGGGCAGGCGGCGACGCCGACGAGCCCGTCGAGCGCCGGCAGCAGGTCGCGCGCTGCGGCCTCGTCGAGCGTCACGCCCCGCCCGCGGGCCCACGCGGGTCGGCCAGCCCGCGCACGTCGGCCAGGGACGCGGCGCCGGCGAGCGCCATCGCGGCGGCGAGGTCGGCGGTGAGCGCGTCGAGGCACGCGGCGACGCCGTCCGCGCCGCCGGCGGCGAGCGCCCACAGCACCGGCCGGCCGACCGCCACGGCGTCGGCGCCGAGCGCGAGCGCGCAGAGCGCGTCGAGGCCGCTGCGCACGCCGCCGTCGACGAGCACCGGGGCGCGGCCCGCCACCGCGTCGACCACCTCGGGCAGGGCGCGCGCGGGCGCGACCGAGCGGTCGAGCTGGCGCCCGCCGTGCCCGCTGACCCAGACGCCGGCGGCGCCCGCGTCGAGGCAGGCCGCGGCGTCGTCGCCGCGCAGCACGCCCTTGACGAGCACCGGCAGCCCGGAGGCCCCGGCGAGGCGGCCGACCTCGTCGAGGGTCGTCGCCGGGTCCTGCCGCGCCGCGTCCGGCACGTCGACCTGCGGGCCGAAGTCGCCGCGGGCCTTGCGCGCGACGTACGGCGTGTCGCCGGTGAGCACCAGCGCCCGGGCGCCCCGCGCGGCGGCCGCCTGCACGAGGTCGACCGTGCGCGCGCGGTCGCGCAGCACGTAGACCTGCTGCCACCACGGGTCGGCGGCGACGGGCTCGGACGCGCGGGTCGACAGCGCGGTGAGCGCCCCGGCGCGCGCGGCGCCGGCCGCGGTCGCGCGCTCGCCGTCGGGGTGGCCGAGCCCGTGCAGGGCGGTCGGCGCGAGCACGACCGGGGTGCGCAGGCGCGCGCCGAGCAGCGTCAGCGCGGTGTCGACCCGCGACACGTCGCGCAGCACCCGCGGGCGCAGCCGCACGTCGCGCCAGGCCGCCGTCGCCTCGGCCAGCGAGGTCTCCTCGCCCGACCCGCCGGCCCAGTGGGCGTGCACCTCGGCCGGCAGCACCTCGCGCGCACGGGCCTCCTGGTCGGCCAGCAGCGGGTGCACGGGCCCGACGCTAGGCCTCGCGGCCGGAGGCCGCGTCGTCCACCCGCGCCCCGGGGCGGGGCTGGGCGGCGGTCTGCGCCGGCCCGGGCGGTCGGGTGGACGACGTCCCCTCCGGCACGGGCGTCAGCGCAGCCAGGGCAGGGCCGACAGCCACGCGGCGGTCCCGCCCCAGCGGCCGAGCGCGGCGTACGGCGCGGGGTCGGGCACCTGCGCGGCGAGCCAGCCGTCGTGCACGAGCGGGCGCGGGCGGCCGAGCAGCGGCATCACCTGCGCGGCGGTGAAGGGCCCGACGCCACGCAGCCCGCGCAGCCGTTCGAGGGCGCTGTCGTCGTCGCCCTCGCGCAGCTCCTCCGGGTCCCAGCCGCCGGCCACGCGCTCGGCGAGCTCGCGCAGCGCGGGCGCGCGGAAGCCCCAGCCCGCGAGGTCGGCCGCGAGCACCTGCGCGGCCGTCGGGAACGGCCCGTCGCCGACGAGGCGGCGCACCATCGCCTGCGTGCCGCGGTACGACGTGCGCGTGCCGGCCAGCGCGCCGACGAGGTCCTGCCACACGGTCGGCGCGCGCAGCACCCGGCCGGCGCCGGCGGCGCGCACCCACCGCACCGCGGGCACCCGGTCGCAGGCGTACCACAGCGGCGCCAGGTCGTCGTCGAGCGCTAGCACGCGCCGCAGCACCGCCGGGTCGGGCGGCGCGCCGCACCACCGCACGACGGGGCCCTCCTCGACGACGACCGGGTCGGGCAGCCGCAGGTGCAGCCGCGCGCCGTCCCAGGCGGTCGGCGCCAGGCCGACGCCGCCGTGCGTGCGCGCCACCCGCCACAGCGCGAAGCCCTCGGGTGCGTCGAGCCGCAGCGCGCCGTCCCAGGGGCCGTCGGGCGGCACGTCGCCGACCGGCCCGCCGGCGGCCAGCAGCGCCGCGGCCTGCGCGCCCACGAGCCGCCCGCTAGCCCAGGCCGAGGGCGTCGACCACGGCGTCGACGCGGGCGGCCAGCGCCGGGTCGAGGGCGGTCAGGGCGTCGCGGGAGTGCGTCCACACCACGAAGCGGGTGCCGCCCGGCACGTCCTCGACGACCGGGTGGTGGTCGAGGGCGTCGGCCTCCGCGGCGACGCGGCGGCGCAGCTCGGCCGTCGCGGCGCCGGGCGCCGGCACCGTGCGCACCAGGCGGCCGTCCTCGCACGACCAGGCGGGCAGGCCGCGCAGGGCCTCGGCGAGCGCGGCGGCGTCGAGGGGCGCGGGCACGCGCCTAGTCTGCGCGGGTGCAGCCGGGGGAGCGCGTCGGGGTCGTCGGGGCCGCGCTCGTGCGCGACGGGCGGGTGCTGGCCTCGCGCCGCACCGGGCCGCCGCGGCTGGCGGGCCGCTGGGAGTTCGCGGGCGGCAAGGTCGAGGACGGCGAGACCGACGCGCAGGCGCTGCGCCGCGAGCTGGCCGAGGAGCTCGGCGTCGACGCGGTCGTCGGCGCGCGGCTCGGTCCGGACCTGCTCATCGGCGAGACGGCGGTGCTGCGGGTCTACCTGGCGACCGCCGAGGGCGAGCCGCAGCTGCGCGACCACGACGCCCACCGCTGGCTCGCCGCCCACGAGCTGGACGACGTGCCGTGGATCGAGGTCGACCTCCCGGTCGTCGACCTGCTGCGCTCCGTGCTGGCCGGGGGCGCGGGCCCCCGCGACTAGTCTGGGAGCGCCGGCTGTCCCTGCTCGGCGAACCTGCCGATTCCTGGAGTACCGCTGTGCCCACCCGCGACGACATCCGCAACGTGGCGATCATCGCCCACGTCGACCACGGCAAGACCACCCTGGTCGACGGCATGCTGCTGCAGTCCGGCGCCTACACCGAGCACCAGCAGGAGGAGGGCGCGGTCACCGACCGCGTCATGGACTCCGGCGACCTGGAGCGCGAGAAGGGCATCACGATCCTCGCGAAGAACACCGCGGTGCGGCGCAAGGACCTGCTCATCAACATCATCGACACCCCGGGCCACGCCGACTTCGGCGGCGAGGTCGAGCGCGGCCTGTCGATGGTCGACGGCGTGGCGCTGCTCGTCGACGCCTCCGAGGGCCCGCTGCCGCAGACCCGCTTCGTGCTGCGCAAGGCGCTGCAGCAGGACAAGCCGGTCATCCTCATCATCAACAAGGTCGACCGCCCCGACGCCCGCATCGCCGAGGTCGTCGACGAGACGTACGAGCTGTTCCTCGACCTCGACGCCACCGAGGAGCAGATCGACTTCCCGATCGTCTACTGCCAGGCCAAGACCGGGCAGGCGTCGCTCACGCGGCCGGCCGACGGCACCAGCCCCGACAGCCCCGACCTCGAGCCGCTGTTCCAGGTCATCCGCGACACCGTGCCGGCCCCGACGTACGAGGAGGGCGCGCCGCTGCAGGCGCACGTCACCAACCTCGACGCGTCGCCCTACCTCGGCCGCCTCGCGCTGCTGCGCATCTTCAACGGCACGATGACCAAGGGCCAGAGCGTCGCCTGGTGCAAGCAGGACGGCACCGTCGAGCGCGTGCGGCTCACCGAGCTGCTCGGCACCGAGGCGCTCGAGCGCGTGTCGATCGAGCAGGCCGGCCCGGGCGACATCATCGCCGTCGCCGGCATCCCCGACATCACCATCGGCGAGACGCTCGCCGACCCGGACGACCCGCGCCCGCTGCCGCTCATCACCATCGACGAGCCGAACATCTCGATGACGATCGGCATCAACACCTCGCCGCTCGCCGGCAAGAGCGGCAAGAAGCTCACGGCGCGCCAGGTCAAGGACCGCCTCGACAAGGAGCTGGTCGGCAACGTGTCGATCCGCGTGCTCCCGACCGAGCGCCCCGACACCTGGGAGGTGCAGGGCCGCGGCGAGCTCGCGCTCGCGATCCTCGTCGAGCAGATGCGCCGGGAGGGCTTCGAGCTCACCGTCGGCAAGCCGCAGGTCGTCACCCGCCTCGTCGACGGCAAGGTGCACGAGCCGATGGAGCGCCTGACGATCGACACGCCCAGCGACTACCAGGGCGTGATCATCCAGCTCATGGCGCTGCGCAAGGGCCGCCTCGAGCAGATGGTCGACCACGGCACCGGCTGGACGCGCATGGAGTACCTCGTGCCGGCCCGCGGCCTCATCGGCTTCCGCACCGAGTTCCTCACCGAGACGCGCGGCACCGGCCTGCTGCACCACGTGCACGAGCGCTACGAGGCGTGGCACGGCGACATCCGCACCCGCCCGTCGGGCTCGCTCATCGCCGACCGCAAGGGCCCGACGACCGGCTTCGCCCTGGCCAACCTGCAGGAGCGCGGCACGATGTTCGTCGGCCCCGGCACCGAGGTCTACGAGGGCATGGTCGTCGGCGAGAACAGCCGGGCGGACGACATGGACGTCAACGCCACCAAGGAGAAGAAGCTCACCAACATGCGGCAGTCCTCCGCCGACGTGCTGGTGCCGCTCATCCCGCACAAGCAGCTGTCGCTCGAGGAGTCGCTCGAGTGGTGCCGCGAGGACGAGTGCGTCGAGGTGACGCCGGCGACGGTGCGCATCCGCAAGGTGATCCTCGACCAGACCGAGCGGGTGAAGAGCAACCGCAACAAGGCCAAGGCCTCCCTCGGCTAGGCCGTGACCGGCACCCCCGAGGAGAGCGGCGCGGTGCGGGCCGGCCGGCTGCTGGTGGCGACGCCCGCGCTGACCGACCCGCACTTCACCCGGACCGTCGTCCTGCTCCTGCAGCACGACGCGGACGAGGGCGCGCTCGGCATCGTGCTCACCCGGCCCTCGGGCACGGGCGTGGGCGAGGTGGTGCCCTCCTGGAGCGGTCTGGCGGCCGGGCCGGCCGTGGTCTTCACCGGCGGGCCGGTGCAGCCCGAGGCGGCCATCTGCCTCGGCCGGGTCGTGCCCGGCACGCCGGCCGGGCCGGCCTTCGCGCCGCTCGCCGACGCGCAGCTCGGCACCGTCGACCTCGACGCCCCGCCGACCGACGGCCTGCGGCACGTGCGCCTGTTCGCCGGCTACGCCGGGTGGGGCGCCGGCCAGCTCGAGGACGAGGTCGCCGAGGGCGCGTGGTGGGTGCTCGACGCGCTGCCGGGCGACGCCTTCGCCGCGCGGCCGGAGCGGCTGTGGGGCGACGTCCTGCGCCGGCAGGGGCTGCCGCTGGCGTGGCAGGCGACGGCCGTGGCCGACCCCCGGCTCAACTGACCAGCCACGCCAGCAGGTCGTCGCGGACGTGCGCGATGCCCTTGTAGTCGAGCGCCTCCGGCGACATCGACGCCACCGCGTCGTGCACCTGCCGGCGCTGCTCCTCGTCGAGCGCGGCGAGCGGCTGCAGGTAGGGCCGGATGAGGAACAGCGCGCGGCCGAGGTGCGGCAGCGGCAGCGTCGTCTGCGCCTCCACGCGCACCCACCAGCGCGCCACGGGCGGCGAGCCGTACGCCGTCGCGTCGGGCGCCGACGGGTCGCGGTCGAGCCGGCCGTCGGGCTCGAAGCCCCAGACGTGCTGCCGGTACGGGCCCTTGGTGAGCAGCGCCTCCGACAGCGCCGCGCTGGCCGCCCGCAGCCGCGCGCCGTCGGCCACCGGGCCGTGCAGGGCCAGCAGGTCGGCGCCGGCGCGGCGCCGCGGCGGCCAGCCGCTCGGGAAGGCGACGGCGAGCAGCTCGCAGGTCGCGACGCCCCGCCCGCGGCGGCGCAGCACCACGAGGTCGTCGGCGCACGCCAGCCCGAAGGCGGCGGCGAGCGCGAGCGGGTCGTCGCCGTCCGGCGGCTCGGGCAGCAGCGCGCAGGCCGCGCGGACGGCGGCGAGCAGCCCGGCGTCGTCGGGGTCCGCGGGGTCGCGCACGAGCACGCCGTCGCGGTCGTCGCGCAGGCGCTCCGCCCGGCGGGCGCGGGCGGCCGGCAGCGCGTCGTCGAGCACGAGCGGCGGGCCCTCGAGCGGCCGGGGCCGCGGCGCCGTCGAGAACGGCGCGCGCACCGGAAAGGGCACGCGGACGGGCGCGAGCGGCGCGGTCACGGCGCGTCGCGCAGCGCGACCAGCCCGGCCGCCGCCCTCCCGATCTCGTCCTCCAGGCGCGCGACCTCCGCGGGCAGGTCGACCGCCTCGCCGGCGCGCACGGCCTCCTCGACGCGGCCGCAGGCCGTCGCGAGCGGCAGCGCCCCGAGCGCGGCGCTGCCCGAGCGCAGCGCGTGCGCCGCGCGGGCGACCCGCTCGGCGTCGCCGGTGTCGGCGCCGGCCCGCAGCTCCGCCTGGCGCGACGCGCTCTCGGTGAGCCAGGTGCCGATGAGCGAGGCCTGCAGCGCGGCGCCGCGCGCGCCGAAGCGCGCGGTCATGGCGCCGAGCACCGCCGGGTCGACGGCGGGGGCGGCGCCCGCGCCGGGAGCGGAGCCCGCGTCGCCCAGGGCCGGCGCGGGCGTCGCGCGCAGCACCGCCGCCAGCTCCTCGGGCCGCACCGGCTTGGCGACGTGGCCGTCCATGCCCGAGGCGAGGGCGCGCTCGCGGTCCTCGGTCATCGCGTTGGCGGTCATGGCGACGATGCGCGGCTGCCGGTCGAGCGGCACCTCGGCGCGGATCCGGCGGGTCGCCTCGTAGCCGTCGAGCACCGGCATCTGCACGTCCATGAGCACCAGGTCGTACGCGCCCGCCTGCACGGCGGCGACGGCGGCCGCGCCGTCGGCGACGACGTCGGGCTCCTGCCCGAGCTGCTGCAGCAGCAGCACGGCGACCTTCTGGTTGACGGCGTTGTCCTCGGCGACGAGCACCCGCAGCCGGGGGAGCGCGGCCGGCTCGTCGGCGGGCGCCTCGCTGCGCGCGCTGCCGCCCAGCGCGAGCGCCAGCGCCTTGCGCAGCGCCGCGGCCTTGACCGGCTTGGTGAGGTGCACCAGGCCCAGGCCGGCGGCCTCGCGCGGGCGCTGGCCCATCGAGCTGAGCAGCAGCAGCGGCACCTCCGCGCCCTGCGGCGTGGCGCGCACGGCGCGGGCCAGCTCGAGGCCGTCGATGCCCGGCATGTGCAGGTCGAGCAGCGCGATGTCCCAGCGCGCGCCCTCCTGCCAGTGCGCGCGCGCGGCGAGCGGGTCGGCCTCGGCCTGCACGTGCATGCCCCACGCCTCGAGCTGCCCGCGCAGCACCCGGCGGTTGGTGGCGTTGTCGTCGACGACCAGCGCCGAGCGCCCCGGCAGCGAGGCCGGCGCCACGCGCAGGTCGTCCTCGGTGCCCTCGCCGACCGGCAGCCGCACGGTGAGCGTGAAGGTCGAGCCGCGGCCCTCCTCGCTCGCCACGTCGAGCGCGCCGCCCATGGCCTCGGCGAGGCGCCGGCTGATCGCCAGCCCGAGGCCGGTGCCGCCGTGCGTGCGCGTCGTCGAGGCGTCGACCTGGCTGAAGGACTTGAACAGCCGGTGCAGCCGGTCGGCGGGGATGCCGGGCCCGGTGTCGCGCACCGCCAGCGCGAGGTCGACCGCGCCGTCGCCCCGCCCGAGCACGTCGACGGAGAGCACGACCTCGCCGCGGGCCGTGAACTTCACGGCGTTGCCGAGCAGGTTGACGAGCACCTGGCGCAGCCGGGCCGCGTCGCCGAGGACGACGGGCGGGGCGGCCGGGTCGAGCACGCACACCAGGTCGAGGTCCTTGGTCGCGGCGAGCGGCGCGGCGACGTCCATCGCGCCCTCGACCGTCGCGCGCAGCGACAGCGGCGCCCGCTCCAGCTCGAGCTCGCCGGACTCGATCTTGGAGAAGTCGAGGACGTCGTTGATGATCGACAGCAGGCCGTCGCCGGACGCCCGCACGGTCTCGGCGTAGTCGCGCTGCTCCTCGGTGAGGTCGGTGTCGAGCAGCAGCCCGGTGAGGCCGATGACGGCGTTCATCGGCGTGCGGATCTCGTGGCTCATCGTCGCCAGGAAGGCCGACTTCGCCTCGTTGGCCTGGTCGGCCTCGTGCCGCGCGCGCATCAGCTCGCGCTCGCGCTGGTCCATGCGCTCGCGCCCGGTGCGCAGGGCGTCGGCCATCTCGGCGAGCCCGGCGCCGACGCGCTGCAGCTCGGCCGGCCCCTCGACCGGCGCGCGGGCGGCCAGGTCGCCGCCGCGCACGGCGTCGAGGCGCGCCACGAGGTCGTCGACCGGGGCCACCAGGCTGCGGCGCAGCGCGACGAACTGCCGGGTCGCGAGCACCGCGACCGCGGTGAGCAGGAGCACCACGAGCACCAGCCCCGCGGTGAGCACCACGAGCTGCTGGCGCTCGCCGTCCTCGCGGAGCCGGTCGGCCGCGTCCTGCAGGGCGCCCTGCGCCGCGCGGTAGTCGTCGAACAGCGCCTTGCCCTGCGACAGGAAGGCGGCCGGCGCCGTGCCGGCGGGCACGCCGCGCTCGGCGACCGCGGCCCAGCCGGTCAGCCAGGCGTCCTGGCGGCGCTCGGTCTCGGCCAGGAGGGCGAGCGCCTCGTCCTCGCCCTCGAGGCCCGCGGCGGCGCGGCGGTCGGCGTCGTCGACGACGGCGCGCCCCGCGCGGTACGGCTCGAGGAAGCGGTCCTCGCCGGTGACCAGGAAGCCGCGCAGCGAGGTCTCCATGTCCACCATGGCCAGGTGGGCCTGGCGCGCGCCGCGGGCGCCGTCGTCGCGCGCCTCGGTGCGCGGCACCAGCCAGGTGAACAGCAGCAGCAGGACGGCCACGCTGAGCACCGCGGTCACGGCGACCGCCGCCACGACGACGCGGCCGAGGCGCCGCAGCGCCGCGCGCAGGCTCGGGGGGCTGCTGCTCACGGGGCGAGCGTGCCAGAGCGCGGCCCGCCGGGTCGTACTGTCGGCGCATGACCGACGCGACCCTGCCGCCGCCCGACCCCGGCGAGCGCGTCCCGGCCGACGCCGCCGAGGCCGTCCTCGCCGACGCCGAGGCGGCGGTCGAGGAGGCCGCCGAGGGCCTCGACCTCACGCCGCTCGACTCCTCGCGCCGGCTGCTGCTCGTGCACGCGCACCCCGACGACGAGACCATCGGCACCGGCGCGACCATGGCGCGCTACGCCGCCGAGGGCGTCGCGGTGACCCTGGTGACCTGCACGCTCGGCGAGGAGGGCGAGGTGCTCGTCCCCGAGCTCGCGCACCTCGCCGCCGACCGCGAGGACGGTCTCGGCCAGCACCGCATCGGCGAGCTCGCCGCGGCCATGGAGGCCCTGCGCGTCACCGACCACCGCTTCCTCGGCGGCCCGGGCCGCTGGCGCGACAGCGGGATGATGGGCACGCCGCAGAACGACCGCCCCGACTGCTTCTGGCGCGCCGACCTCGACGAGGCCGTCCGCGCGCTCGTCGCGGTCGTCCGCGAGGTGCGCCCGCAGGTCGTCGTGACCTACGACGACAACGGCGGCTACGGCCACCCCGACCACGTGCAGGCGCACCGCGTCACCGTGGCGGCCTTCGACGCCGCGGCCGACCCGGCGTACGCGCCGGAGCTCGGCGAGCCCTGGGCCGCCACCAAGCTCTACGCGACGGCGGTGCCGCGCAGCGTGCTCCAGGCGGGCATCGACCACCTGCGCGAGCTCGGCGACGAGACCGGCTTCTTCGGCGTCGAGCGGGCCGAGGACCTGCCGTTCGGCGTGCCGGACGAGGTCGTCACCACCGAGGTCGACG
>CANKBT010000026.1 GCA_947479995.1 Frankiaceae bacterium
AGCTGGTCGTGTGGGTGCGCGACGGCGAGGGGCTGCAGGGCTTCTACGCCCGCGCCGGCTACGCCGAGGTGGGCCGCCACCCCGGCGGGATCCGGCTCCCGGACGGCGACCGCGACGGCGTCATGATGCTGGCCCGGTTGGCGGTGGGTCAGCCGCAGGCGGGGTAGCAGGACCGGCATGGAACGAGGCAGCGACAAGCACGGACCCCGCATGGACGAGGCGCTGGCGCACGAGGTCGAGGGCCTCCTGCACGCCGGCCGCGACACGCACGCCGAGGAGTGGGCGAGCCCGGAGCCGTCGGGCGAGGACCAGCCCGACGTCGACCGCGCGCCGCACGGCACCCTGCACGGCGCCGTGCCCGACGGCATGACCGAGGAGGACGTCGAGCAGCGCTCGCGCCTCGCGACGTACCTGGGCAAGGAGGTCTGGCCGGCGACGGGCGCGCAGCTCGTGGCCGTCGCCCGCGCGCGCCAGGCGCCGGACGACGTCGTCGCCCAGCTCAGCTACCTGCACGAGGGCCGGTCCTACGTGAACATGCAGGAGGCCTGGGCCGACCTGCAGGGCGGGGTCGAGCAGCACCGCAGCTGACCGCCGCGCGCGTCCGCGTGCCGCGTGCACGCGGGCGCGCCGCGGCTACGCGCGGCGGTGCGTCCAGGCGAGCAGGTCGTCGGCCGGCATCGCGTTGACCACCCGGTCGGCGGTGACGCCGGTCAGGTGCGCGCGCTCGCAGCCGAGGTGCTGCCAGTCGAGCTGCCCCGGCGCGTGCGCGTCGGTGTCGATCGCGACCCGGCACCCGGCCTCGAGCGCGAGCCGCAGCAGCCGCTTGGGCGGGTCGAGCCGCTCGGGCCGCGAGTTGACCTCGACGGCGACGTCGAACTGCGCGCACGCCGCGAAGACGACCTCGGCGTCGAACTCCGACTCGGGGCGGCCCTTGCCGCCGCGGCCGTGCCCGAGCACCTGGCGGCCGGTGCAGTGGCCGAGCACGTCGGTGTGCGGGTTGCTGATCGCCGCGACCATGCGCGCGGTCATCTCCTCGCGCTCCATGCGCAGCTTGCTGTGCACCGACGCGACGACGAGGTCGAGCCGGGCGAGCAGCTCCGGCTCCTGGTCGAGGCTGCCGTCGAGGTTGATGTCGCACTCGATGCCGGTGAGCAGCCGGAACGGCGGGCCGCCGTCGGCGGCGAGCTCGTCGTTGAGCGCCGCGACCACGTCGAGCTGCGCGCGCAGCCGGTCGGGCGACAGGCCGTTGGCGACGGTGAGCCGCGGCGAGTGGTCGGTGAGCACGACGTACTCGTGGCCGAGCGCCCGCGCGGTGCGCGCCATCTCCTCGATCGGCGAGCCGCCGTCGGACCAGTCGCTGTGCGTGTGGCAGTCGCCGCGCAGGGCGGCCCGCAGCGCGGCGGCGCCCTCGGCGACCGGGGTGTCGCCGAGGTCGCGCACCCGCCGCAGGTAGACCGGCTCCTCGCCGCGGAGCGACTCGGTGACGGCCAGCGCGGTGACCTTGCCGAGGCCCTTGAGCTCGGTCAGCGTGCCGGCGTCCGCGCGCTGGCGCAGCTCGCCCGCGTCGAGGCCGTCGAGCACCGCCGCGGCCGTGCGGAAGGCCCGGACCCGGTACGACGGCTCGAGGGCCCGCTCCAGGCAGAAGGCGATCGCCCGCAGGTCCTCGGCGGCGTCGCGCTCAGCCACGGCCGGCCTCCCTCTCCGCGCGCTCCTCGCGCGCCCACACGGCGAGCAGCACGACGACGACCGCCGTCCAGCCCGCGCCCAGCACCAGGCCGGCGACGACGTCGCTGGCGTAGTGCACGCCGAGCAGCACGCGGGTGGCCGCGACGACGACCGGCACCGCGACGCCGACCGCGAGCGCCGGGCGGCGCAGGTGCGGGCGCAGCGCGCCGACGACGACGGCGAGCGCCAGCCAGGCGGCGGACGCCCCGAGCGCGTGCCCCGACGGGAAGGACAGCCCGTACGCCGAGGCGACCGGGTCGTCGAACACCGGGCGGGCGCGGCCGACGGCCGCCTTGAGCGACGTCGACAGCAGCACCGCGCCCAGGCGGCTGAGCACGAGCAGCAGCGCGAGGCGGGCGTGCCCGGCCCGCCAGAGCAGCGCGGCGACCGCGGCGGTGACGACGGTGAGCGCGAAGGGGTCGCCGAGGTGCGTGAGCACGCCCGCGAGGTCGGGCACCCACGGGGCGTCGCGGCCCAGGCGCTCGGCCGCGCGGGTCACGGCGTCGTCGAGGTCGACGACGGGCGACCACCCGCCGTGCACGACCAGCGCCAGCGGCCCGACGACCGCGCCGAGCAGCACCAGCCCGACCGCCGCCGCCGCGACGCGCAGCCCGGCGCGCGCGTCGGCGTCGGGCCCGCCGCCCCGCACGGGTGCCGGAGCCGTCACGGCGACGCCGGGCGGTAGACGACGAGCGGGCGCGACGCCGCGCGCAGCATCAGGTGACCGGGGCCGTCGCTGACCTCGCCGTCGCGGGCGATGCGCAGCCCCGCCTGGTTGGAGCGCACGGCGAGCTTGGCGACGATGCGCTGCTCGTGCACGCGGCTGCGCCCGAGCCGGCCGGTGAGCACGGCGAGCACCAGGCGCGTGCGCGAGAACGGCCGCGTGGCGTCGACCAGGCGCACGTCGATGCAGCCGTCGTCCAGGCGCTCGCGCCAGGTCGGCGCGAAGCCCGCCGGGTGGTAGTGGCCGTTGCCGGCGAACAGCGTCCACAGCACCCGGCGCGTGCCGTCGACCTCGACGTGCACGGGCTGCGCCCGGCGCACCGTGCGGGCGATGGCCACCGCCATCGCGGGCCACTTGCCGATCGAGCCCTCGCGCTGCTCGCGGCGGCGCACCAGCTCGGGGTAGACGCCGACCGCGAAGGTGTTGAGGAAGTACTCGCCGTCGCCGCGCGCGTCGGCGCTGCCGACGGTGACCTGCACGGCCTCCCCCTGCGCGACGGCCCGGACGGCGTCGGCGGTGCTGCGCACCCCCAGCTCGCCGGCGAAGTGGTCGAGCGTGCCGCCGGGCAGCACCGCGAGCGGCAGGCCGGAGTCCAGGGCCACGCCGGCCGCGGTGTTGACCGTGCCGTCGCCGCCGGACACCCCGAGCACGCGCGCGCGGGCGGCGGCGTCGCGCAGCGCCTGCTCCACCTCGCGCCCCTCGACGAGCACGACCTCCGCCTGCGGGAGCGCCTCGAGCACCTCGTCGCGCAGCGCCTCGGCGCGCGCGCCGGCGCCGGCCGAGCGGTTCGCGACGACGACGAGCCCCGCGCCGTCCGGCAGCGCGGGGGCGTCGACGACCGGCGGCTGCTCGACGGCGGGGCGGTCGGGCCGCACGGGCCACGCGCGCTTGACGACGACGGCCGCGGCGGCGCCGACCGCCAGGCCGGCCGCGACGTCGCCCGGGTAGTGCACGCCGACGTGGACGCGGCCGTACGCGACGCCGGCGGCGAGCACGCCGACGGGCACCGCGAGGCGCGGCTGCTCCATCGCCACGCCGACCGCGAAGGCCGCGGCCGACGCCGAGTGCCCGCTCGGGAACGACGACGTCGTCGGCTGCTTCTTCAGGTGCCGCACGAGCGGCACCGGGCGCAGCTCGGGCCGGGTGCGCCGGGCGCTGAGCTTGGCCGGCACGTTGGCGGTGGCGCTGGCCAGCCCGAGCGACAGCAGCCCGCGCAGGGCGGCGCGGCGGCGGCGCTCGCCGGTCAGCGCGAGCGCGGCGGCGACCCCGAGCCACAGCCCGCCGTGGTCGGCCGAGCGGGTCAGCCGCGGCACAACGCGGTCGAGCAGCGGCGTGTCGGTGGCGGCCACGCGCTGGTAGAGCGCCAGGTCGAGCTGGTCGAGGCGCTGCAGGACGCGGCCCCCGGGGGTCGGGTCCGAGGCGGGGGTCACGGCGCCATCCTGCCCCGCACGCGCGACGGCCCACCTCCCCGGACGGGGGAGGCGGGCCGTCGGCGCTCAGGCGCGCAGGTGCGCGCCGGGGTGGCTCAGGTGGTGCGGCGGCGCGTGCTGGGGGCCTTGCGCGGCGCGGCCGCGCGGGTGGTCTTGCGGGCGGCCTTGGCCGGCGCGACGACCTCGGTGTCGGGGTACTCGTCGTCGGCGTAGACCTCGTCCTCGTCGCCCGACGCGACCTCCTGCTGCACCTCCTGCGCCTTCTCCTTGGCCTTGTCCTGGAAGCCGCGGATGGCCTCGCGGGCCGGCTCGATGCCACCGACGCCGAAGGCGATGATCGGCGGGATCACGATGAGCGCGACCAGGGCGTAGAAGATGCCGCCGACGATGAGCGGGGCGATCTGGAGCTGGTCGAGGGCGAAGAAGACGCCCAGCGCGACGATGAGCAGCGACGCGGCGTTGGCCAGCGCGGTGCCGTAGGACAGGCCGCCGAGCGCGTTGCCCAGCAGGTCCTTGACGGCGGCCGCGGCAGCCGCGGCGATGACGAGCACGAGCACCGCGACGAACAGGTTCGGCAGGAACGCGATGATCTGCTCGAGGAAGCGGCTGACCGGGTTGGTCGGGCCGAAGACGCCGAAGGCGGCCGACAGCACGAGCAGGAAGATGAAGTAGTAGACGATGCGCGCGAGGATCGTCGCGGCGTCGTACTTGCTCTTCGCGAGCGCCTGCTTCACGCCGCCGCGCTCGACGAGGTCGTCGAAGCCCACGCGCTGCAGCACCTTGGTCAGGATCTTCTGCACCGCCTTGGCGATGAAGATGCCGATCACGAGGATCAGCAGGAACGAGATGATCTTCGGGACGTAGGAGATCACGTCGTCGACGGCGTTGTTGAAGCCCGTCTCGAAGTCGATGGCCAGGGGCTGCACGGGGTCCTCCGGGGTGCGCGTGGTGCGGTCGCGCCCTGCCCTGCCCGCTCGTGATCAGCCGAACCCGACTAGACCACCTGGTGCAACCAGCTGACCGGCGTGCCCTCGCCGGCGGCGCGGAACGGCTCGAGCTCGTCGTCCCACGCGGCGCCCAGCAGCTGGTCGAGGCCGTGCGCGAGCTGCGGTCCGGCGGTCGTCGCGAGCAGGGCGCGGAGCCGGTCCTCCCCGACGAGGACGTCGCCGTTCGCGCTCGTGGTGGAGCGCCAGGCGCCGAGGGTCGGCGTGACCGACCAGCGCTCGCCGTCGGTGCCGGCGCTGGGCTGCTCGGTCACCTCGTAGCGCAGCACCTTCCAGCCGCGCAGCGCGGCGGCCAGGCGCCCCGCCGTGCCGGCCTCGCCGCGCCAGGACACCTCGGCGCGCAGGGCGCCCGGGTCGGCCGGCTGGGCGGTCCAGGTCAGGGACACGCGCACGCCGAGCTCCGCCGCGACGGACCACTCGACGTGGGGCACGACCGCGGGCGGGCAGGAGTGCACGTGGAGCACTCCGGAGGTGCGGGGCACGGTGACTCCTAGGGGTTCGAGGGGCGCCTTCCCCAGCGGCCTCGGTCCCCGTGCGTCACTCCTGTCCCACCGGCATCATGCCCGTCACGGGCGCGGCGGTCCAGCCCTCGACCTCCGCCAGCAGCCGGGCCCGCACCTCCGGCGGCGCGGTCGACCCGCGCACCGAGCAGGCCGCGAGGTCGGCCAGCTCGTCGTCGGACAGGCCGAGGCGCGTCCGCGCCGCCTCGTACTGCGCCAGCAGGCCGGAGCGGAACAGCAGCGGGTCGTCGGCCGCGAGCGCCACCGGCACGCCCGCCGCCCGCAGCGCCCGCACCGGCGAGGCCTCCACCGACGGCAGCACGCCGAGCGCCGCGTTCGACGACGGGCAGACCTCGCACACCACCTGGCGCGCCGCGAGCTCCTCGAGCAGCGCGGGGTCCTCCACCGCGCGCACGCCGTGGCCGAGGCGCTGGGCGTGCAGGTGCACCAGGGCCTCGCGCACGCTGCGCGGCCCGCGCAGCTCGCCGGCGTGCGGCACCGCGACGAGGCCGGCGTCGCGGGCCAGCCGGAAGGCCTTGGCGAACGCCGCCGTGTCGCCGCGCGTCTCGTCGTTCGACAGCCCGAAGCCGACGACCCCGCGCCCGGCGTGGCGCCGGGCCAGCCGGGCCAGCGCCTCGGCCTCCGCCGGGTGGCGGGTGCGGTTGGCGGCGACCACGAGCCCGGTGCCGACGCCGTGCCGCTCCCCCGCCGACGCCAGCTCGTCGAGCACCAGCTCGACGGTCGCCTCCAGCCCGCCGAGGAACGGCGCGTACGACGTCGGGTCGACCTGCAGCTCGAGCCAGCGCGACCCGGCGTCCGCCTCGTCCTCGACGACCTCGCGCACCACGCGGCGCACCTGCTCGGGGCCGGACAGCAGCGCGCGCGCCGCGTCGTACAGCCGCTGGAAGCGCGGCCAGCCGCGCCGGAGCGTCACGTCGACGCGCGCGCCGTCGGGCTCGAGCAGCTCCGCGGGGAGCACGCGGCCCTGCGCGGCGGCCAGGTCGAGCAGCGTCGCCGGGCGCATCCCGCCGGTCAGGTGCAGGTGCAGGTGCGCCTTCGGGAGGGCTCGCAGGTCACGCACCCGCTGATCGTGTCGCACGCCGTCGCGGCACCGTCCCGGTGGCATCCTGGGAGCCCGCTCCGCACCGGACGACAGGACACGTGTGACCTCCCCCGCCCCCGCTCCCCGCCGCGGCACGTACGACGCGCGGAGCCTCTCGGTGCTCGAGGGGCTCGAGGCGGTCCGCAAGCGGCCGGGCATGTACATCGGGTCCACGGACGGCAAGGGCCTCACGCACCTGGCGTACGAGATCGTCGACAACGCCGTCGACGAGGCCCTCGCCGGCCACTGCGGGCGCATCGAGGTCGTGCTGCACGGCGACGGCTCGGTCGAGGTGCACGACGACGGCCGCGGCATCCCGGTCGACGTCGAGCCGCGCACGGGGCTCACCGGCGTCGAGCTGGTCATGACCAGGCTGCATGCGGGCGGCAAGTTCGGCGGCGAGGGCTACAAGACCTCCGGCGGCCTGCACGGCGTCGGCGCGTCGGTCGTCAACGCGCTGTCCGCGCGGGTCGACGTGCTCGTGCGGCGCGGCGGGCGCGTGCACTCGATGTCGTTCTGCCGGGGCGTGCCCGGCACCTTCGCCGGCGACGGGCCGGCCGCGCCCTTCACCCCGCGCGACGGGCTGTCGGTCGCCGGCAAGGCGCCGAAGGGGCAGACCGGCACGACCGTGCGCTGGTGGCCCGACCTGCCGCTGTTCACCAGGGGCAGCGCGGTCGACGTCGGCGAGCTGCGCGACCGGCTCCGCCAGACGGCCTTCCTCGTGCCCGGCCTCACGCTCGCGCTGCGCGGCGACCTGCTCGAGCAGGAGGAGTCGTTCCGCTTCGACGGCGGCACGGTCGACTTCGTCGAGCACCTCGCCGTCGACGGCGCGGTCTGCGACCCGCTGCACCTGGTGGGCGAGGGCACCTTCAAGGAGACCGTGCCGGTGCTCGACGACGCCGGCCACATGAGCACGCAGGAGGTGCAGCGCTCCTGCGAGGTCGACATCGCGCTGCGCTGGGGCGTCGGCTACGACACCACCGTCCAGTCCTTCTGCAACGTCGTGCGCACCGGCCACGGGGGCACCCACCAGAACGGCTTCGAGCGGGCGCTGCTGCGCACGCTCAACGACGCCGCGAAGGCCGCGCGCGTGCTCCGCGTCAACGACGCGCCGCTCACCAAGGACGACGTGCTCGAGGGCCTCACCGCCGTCGTCACCGTCAAGCTGCCCGAGCCGCAGTACCTCGGCCAGACCAAGGACGAGCTCGGCACGCCCGGCGTCGCGCGCATCGTCGCCGACGTCGTCGCCAAGGGCCTGCGGGCCGAGCTGCTCGACGCCCGCAAGCGCAAGGCGCAGGCGCGCACGGTGCTCGACAAGGTCGTCGCGGCCAGCAAGACCCGGCAGGCCGCCAAGGCGCACAAGGACGCGGCGCGCCGCAAGACCGCGCTCGAGACCAGCACGCTGCCCGCCAAGCTCGCCGACTGCCGCTCGACCGACGTCTCGCGCACCGAGCTGTGGCTCGTCGAGGGCGACAGCGCGCTCGGCACCGGCAAGCTCGCGCGCAACAGCGAGTTCCAGGCGCTGCTGCCGCTGCGCGGCAAGATCCTCAACGTCCAGAAGGCCGGCGTCGCCGAGATGCTCGGCAACGCCGAGTGCGCCGCCATCATCCAGGTCGTCGGCGCCGGCACCGGCCGCACGTTCGACCTCGACCAGATGCGCTACGGCAAGGTCGTCCTCACCACCGACGCCGACGTCGACGGCGCGCACATCCGCTGCCTGCTCATCACGCTGTTCGCCCGCTACATGCGGCCCGTCATCGAGGCAGGGCGCCTGTACGCCGCCGTGCCGCCCCTGCACCGCATCGAGGTCGCCGGCGCCAAGGAGCCGGTCTACACGTACAGCGAGAAGCAGATGCAGGCCGAGCTGCGCCGCATCGCCGCCCGCGGGGCGCGCGTCAAGGGCCAGATCCAGCGCTACAAGGGCCTCGGCGAGATGGACCCCGACCAGCTGCGCACCACGACCATGCACCCCGCGACGCGCACGCTGCGCCGCATCAACCCGGGCGAGGTCGAGGCGGCCGAGCGGGCGCTCGAGCTGCTCATGGGCAACGACGTCGCGCCGCGCCGCGACTTCATCGTCGCCAACGCCGACCGCGTCGACCGCGAGCTCCTGGACACCTGATGCCGCCCCGCAAGCGCACGACCACGTCCGGCATCCCGCCCTTCGAGGGCGAGGGCACGATCCTCGACACCGACGTCGTCGCCGAGATCGAGAGCAGCTACCTCGACTACTCGTACTCCGTCATCTACTCCCGCGCGCTGCCCGACGCGCGCGACGGCCTCAAGCCGGTGCACCGGCGGATCCTCTACTCGATGGCCGACTCCGGGCTGCGGCCCGACCGGCCGTACGTCAAGAGCGCGCGGGTCGTCGGCGACGTCATGGGCAAGTACCACCCCCACGGCGACAGCGCGATCTACGACGCGATGGTGCGCCTCGCGCAGCCGTTCGCGATGCGGGTGCCGCTCATCGACGGGCACGGCAACTGGGGCTCGCCCGACGACGGCCCGGCCGCCAGCCGCTACACCGAGTGCCGCCTCACCACCGCGGCGCTGCTGCTCACCGACGGGCTGACCGAGGAGACCGTCGACCTCGAGGACAACTACGACGGCAGCCTCACGCAGCCGGTCGTGCTGCCCGCGGCGTTCCCCAACCTGCTCGTCAACGGCACGTCCGGCATCGCCGTCGGCATGGCGACCAACATGATCCCGCACAACCTCGTCGAGGTGGTCGACGGCGCCGTGCACCTGCTCGAGCACCCCGGCGCCACGCTCGACGACCTCATGCGGCACGTGCCCGGGCCCGACCTGCCGACCGGCGGGCAGCTGCTCGGCATGACCGAGGTGCGCTCGGCGTACGAGACGGGGCGCGGGGTGGTGCGCATGCGCGCGACCGCCGAGCTGGGCACCCTGCCGCGCGGCAAGAGCTCGATCACCGTCACCGAGCTGCCGTACGGCGTCGGCGCCGAGCGGGTCATCGCCAAGGTCGGCGAGCTGGTCAAGGCCAAGAAGCTGCAGGGCATCGCCGACATCAACGACTACAGCGACGGCGCCGTCGGCCTCGAGCTCGTCATCGAGGTCAAGGCGGGCTTCAGCGCGCAGGCGGTGCTCGGCGAGCTCTACCGCCTCACGCCGCTCGAAGAGAGCTTCGGCATCAACAACGTCGCGCTCGTCGACGGCCAGCCGCGCACCCTCGGGCTCAAGGACCTGCTGCAGGTCTTCCTCGACCACCGCGTCGACGTCGTCACCCGGCGCTCGCGCTACCGGCTGCGCAAGGCGCAGGAGCGGGCGCACCTGCTCGAGGGCCTGCTCGTCGCCCTCGACCACATCGACGAGGTCGTGCGCATCATCCGGTCCTCCCCCGACGCCGGCGAGGCCCGCACCGCGCTCATGTCGCGCTTCGACCTGTCGGACGTGCAGGCCGGCTACGTGCTCGACATGCAGCTGCGCCGGCTCGTCGCCCTCGAGGTCGACAAGATCCGCGCCGAGCTCGCCGAGCTGCAGCGCACCATCGCCGAGCTCGAGCGCCTGCTCGGCGACCCGGCCGTGCTCCGCGGCGTCATCGCCGAGGAGCTGCAGGAGGTCGCGGCCGAGCACGGCACGCCGCGCCGGACCACGCTCGTCGGCGGCGACCTCAAGGCGCTCGTCACCCCGCGCGCCGCCTCGCTCGAGGTGCCCGACACCCCCTGCCACGTGCTGCTGTCGTCGGCGGGCCTGCTCGCCCGCACGCCCGTCACGAGCGTCGAGGGCCGCCCGTCGACGAAGCGCCACCGCCACGACGTCGTCGTCTCGGAGGTGCGCAGCACCGCCCGCGGCACCGTCGGGCTGGTCACCACCCGCGGCCGCGTGCTCCGGCTCGACGTGCTGTCGCTCCCCGAGGTGCCGGGCGTGACGACCGGCGCGCTCTCGCTGCGCGGCGGGGCGTCGGCGACCGAGTTCGCCGCCCTGGAGCGCGGCGAGCGGGTGCTCGCCCTCACCACGTACGACCCGGGCTCGACGGGCCTCGCCCTCGCCACGCGCGGCGGCGTCGTCAAGCGCGTCGCGCCGGAGTGGCCGGCGCGGCTCGACAGCGTCGAGGTCATCGCGCTGCGGCCCGGCGACGAGCTGGTCGGCGCGGTCGAGCTGGCGGACGGCGAGGAGGAGCTGGTGCTGTTCACCAGCACCGCCGACCTGCTGCGCTTCCCGGCGTCGGCCGTGCGCCCGCAGGGGCGGTCGGCCGGCGGCATGGCGGGCGTCAAGCTCGCGGCCGGCGCGCACGTCGTCGGCTTCAGCGCCGTCGTGCTCGGCGGCGGCGACGCGCTCTTCGAGGAGCCGGTCGTCGTCACCGGCGCCGGGCTGCCGCCCGAGAAGGGCAAGGGCCCGGGCGTCGTGTCGAGCGTGAAGACGACGCCGCTGTCCGAGTACCCCCGCAAGGGCCGCGCGACGGGCGGCGTCCGCGTGCAGCGGCTGCTGTCGGGCGAGTCGCAGCTCGTGCTCGGCTGGGCGGGCCCCGCGCCCGCCTGGGCCGCGGCCGCCGGCGGCGACCCGGTCGAGCTGCCCGCCGCGCACGGCCGGCGCGACGGCTCGGGCACGCCGGTCGAGAAGCCCCCCGTCGCCGTGGGCCGCCCGCACCTGCCGGACGGCGCGTAGGGCCTGCTGCGGGTGGCCTTGCGTCTGCCGTACGCGGAGACGGGCGCCCAGGCGCGGGGGCAGACGCAAGCCGGGAGCCCGGCGTGGCGACCTGGCGTGCGCGGGCGTCCACCCGCGGGTCAGCGGACGCCAGCGGCAGCTGCGCTTGCGTCTGCCGTACGCGGAGTTGTGCGCCTAGGCACAGGGGTAGACGCAACGCGCGAGCCCGGCCGCGGGGCGCTCCCACCAGCGGGTGTGCCTCGCGGGTGAGCAGACGCCCGCGGAAGTGGCCCTTGCGTCTGCCGTACGCGGAGAAGGGCGTCTAGGCGCAGCGGCAGACGCAAGCCGCGAGCCCGGCCGCCCGGCGCGTCCTCACGCCGGCGGGTGCACCCCGCGGGTGAGCAGACGTCCGCGGCAGCTGCCCTACGTCTGCCGTACGCGGAGAAGGGCGCCTAGGCACAGGGGCAGACGCAAGCCAGGGGCCGGCACCAAGCCACATCGCCCCGGGAACGGCGACGGCCCGGCTCCCCTCGCGGGGGGCCGGGCCGTCGGTGGTGCAGACGTCAGACGGGGCGGACGTTGTCCGCCTGCGGGCCCTTCTGGCCCTGCGTGATGTCGAACTCCACGCGCTGGTTCTCGTCGAGGCTCTTGTAGCCGTCGGTCTGGATGGCGCTGAAGTGGACGAAGACGTCGGCGCCGCCGCCGTCCTGCGCGATGAAGCCGAAGCCCTTCTCGGCGTTGAACCACTTCACGGTGCCCTGAGCCATGTGCTGTCTCCTTGATGAGGTCGAGCCCGCACTGCGCGGGCCCTGGCCGCTGCCGGAGACGCATGACGTCCGCGACGCACTCCGCGGACGTGTGACCGAGGGGGTAGTGCTGCAACCAGCGCCCACGCTATCAGCGTGAGCGCCCCCGTGGGCGATAGCGTCTGGTGGTGCCCTCCCGCCGCGTCGCCGCCCTGGCGTCCGCCGTCGCGACCGGCGTGGCCGTGCGGGCCCGCTGGCGCGGCGCTGCGGGCGCCGATCCGCAGGCCGTGCGGCGCAAGGTGGCGGTCGCGACGTGGTCCGCGCCGCGCGAGGGCCGGCTCATGACGCGGCTCGTCGTCGACGCCGACCCGGTGCTCGACTACGTCGCCGCCCGGCGCGCTGCGGGGGCCAAGGGCCTCACCCCGATGCACGTGCTCGGCGTGGCCGCGGCCCGCGCGCTGCACGTCGTGCCGGACGCCAACGCCCGCGTGGTCGGCGGCCGGATCGTGCCCTTCGACGACGTCGCGGTCGGCTTCGCGGTCGACATCGGGCGCGGCACCGACCTCGCGCCGGTCAAGGTCGACGGCGCCGACCGCCTCACGCCCGCGCAGATGGCCACCGCGGTGTGGACCGGCGTCAAGGCCCTGCGCGAGGGCACCGACGCCGGCTTCGCGCTGTCGGCGCGGGTGGCGGCCGCCGTGCCGACCGTGCTCATGCGGCCGCTCATGACGGCGACCTCGACGCTGCTCGGCGGCTTCGGCCTGCCGGTGCTCGGCCAGCGCGGCAACCCGCTCGGCGCGATCTTCATCAGCAACGTCGCCGCGCTCGGGGTCGAGGAGGTCTTCCTGGCCCCGGTGCCCTTCGCGCGCGCCCACGTCTACATCGCCCTCGGCACCGTCAGCGAGCGCGCGGTCGTGCGCGACGGCGCCGTCGTGCCGGTGCGGCAGTTCACGCTCTGCATGACCGGCGACCACCGGCTCGTCGACGGCGTGCAGTGCGCGGTCTACTTCGACGCGCTGCTCAAGATGCTGGCGGACCCGGCGGTGCTCGACGACGTCGCGGAGAGTGCGTGAGCGACGGGCTCGCCGAGGAGCTCGCCCGCGAGCAGGAGGTCGTCGACCGGGCGCACGCGCGCCTCGAGGAGCTGCGGGCGCTGGCCGCGCGGCGCGAGCGCGACAGCCTCGGTGAGCAGCTGACCGGCAGCCCGCAGTCGCTGTACGAGCGCGACGTCGCCGCCCTCGCGCACGCCGCCCGGCGCAGCGACCTCGACCTCGCCGGCGAGGGCCTGGTCTTCGGCCGGCTCGACCTCGCCGGCGGCGAGGTGCACCACGTCGGCCGCCTCGGCCTGCGCACCGACGCGCAGGAGCCGATCGTCGTCGACTGGCGCGCACCGGCCGCGGCGGCCTTCTACCGCGCGACCGCCGCCGACCCGAAGGGCGTCGTGCGCCGCCGCACGATCACCACCGCCGGCACCCGGGTGCGCGGCCTCGAGGACGAGCTGCTCGACCCCGACGCCGCCGACGGGCTGGTCGGCACGACCGTCGTCGGCGACGGCGCGTTCCTGGCGGCCGTCAGCCGCGAGCGCGGCCCGCGCATGCGCGACATCGTCGCGACGATCCAGCGCGAGCAGGACGAGGCGGTGCGCGCGCCCGACGACGGCGCGCTCGTCGTCACCGGCGGCCCCGGCACCGGCAAGACCGCCGTCGCCCTGCACCGCGTCGCCTACCTCATGTACGCCAAGCGCGAGTGGTACTCGCGGCGCGGCGTGCTCGTCGTCGGCCCGAGCCCGGTGTTCGTCGACTACATCGGCGCCGTGCTGCCGGCGCTCGGCGAGACCAGCGTGCGGCTGTCGAGCCTCGGCCAGCTGCCCTCCCTGCCGCCCGGCCTGCGCGTCACGGCGGACGACCCGCCGGCCGTCGCCGCCGTCAAGGGCTCGGCCCGGCTGGTGCCCGTGCTGCGCCGGGCGGTGCGCCAGCTCGGCGGCCGCCGGCACGTCGACGACCTCGAGCTGGTGCGCTGGGGCACGCCGCTGGCGCTGTCGGGCGCCGAGCTCGCGCGTCGCCGCAGCCAGGTCGGCCGCGGGGCGCGCAGCCACAACGCCGGGCGCGCGGCGTACGTGACGGCGGTGGTCGAGATGGCGTGGCGCGCGCTGCAGCGCGCGCCGGGTGCGCCCAAGGAGGAGCCGGGCGACCGCGAGGACTTCGGGCGCTGGCTGCGCACCGAGCCGGGCTTCGAGCGGTGGCTGGAGCGCGCCTGGCCGGTGCTGCTGCCGGCGCAGGTCTTCGCCGCGCTGCGCGACGGCCGGGTCGACCTCGCGCGCGCCGGGCTCGACGCCGAGGAGGCCGCGGTGCTCGCCGCCGCCTGGCGGCCGGACGCCCCGCTGACGGCGCTCGACGCGGCGGTGCTCGACGAGCTGGCCGAGCTGCTCGGCCCGCCGCCCGAGCCCGAGCCCGACCCGGACGCCTTCGACGAGCTGGCCGAGCTCGACGACCTCGCGCGCATGGCGGAGGTGACGACCTTCGCCGACCGCACCCGCCGCGTGCAGCGCAGCATCGCCGACGAGCACGACTACCGGACGTACGCGCACGTCGTCGTCGACGAGGCGCAGGACGTCGCGCCGCTGCAGTGGCGGATGCTCGCCCGCCGGGCGCGCGGCGCGACGTGGACGATCGTCGGCGACTGGGTGCAGTCGGCGTGGCCCGACGTCGACGAGGTGCGCGCGGCGATGGCGGCGACGCTGCAGCGCAGCCGCGTGCGCGAGGCGGTGCTGACGACGAACTACCGCACCGGCACCGAGGTCGCCGCGCTCGCCGCGCGCGTGCTGCACCGCATCGACCCGGACGCCGTCGCGCCGTCGGCAGTGCGCTCGACCGGCGTGGAGCCGCTGCTCACGACCGGCCCGCTCGCCGACGCCGTCGCCGACCTGCTGCGCGAGGTCTCCGGCACCGTCGGCGTCGTGTGCCCGCGCGCGGAGGTCGAGGCGGTGCGGGCCGCGCTGCCCGCCGACCCGCGGCTGCAGGTGCTCGACACGTGGCAGGCCAAGGGCCTGGAGTTCGACGGGTGCGCCGTGCTGCACCCCGAGCAGGTCGTCGCCGAGGGCCGCACCGAGCAGGCCGGCCTGCGGACGCTCTACGTCGCGCTGACCCGCGCGACCCAGCGGCTCACCGTCGTGTCGGACGCGCCGCTGCCGTGGCTGGCCGACGACGCGGCGCGCGCCGCCGCCGTCACGGCCTGACCCCCACCAGGTCCGGCCGCCCGGCGACGACGAGCGACAGGCCCGACAGCGACGTGCTGCCCTCGGCGTAGTGCTGCGAGTGCCCGGTCGACGGGCGCGTGGGCGTGCCGAGCACCGGGTCGACGCCCTGCCCCGCGGGCAGCCGGTGGGCGCCGAAGGCGGCGTCGCCGGGGTCGTCGCCGAACCAGCCGACGTCGGCGACGGGGTCCCACCGCGCCTCGGACACGTGGACCGCCGGCACTGCGAGCTGCCCGGCGTGCGCCACGCCCGCGCCCGGCGACGCCAGCAGCACCAGGTCGTCGACCGCCGTCGGCACCCGCACGGCGGTGGCGGCGACGAGCGAGCCGTACGAGTGGCCGAGCAGCGTGAGGTGCGGGTCGGTGCCGTCGGCGACCGCGACGGCGCGCAGGCCCTCCAGGCTGCGCCGCAGCACGGGCGCCGCCTCGCGGGCGCGCCCCTCCCCCGCGACCGCCAGCAGCCCCGGCGTCTCGTAGCCGATCCAGGCGACGGCCGCGACGCTGCCGCCGCCCAGCCGTGCGGCGTACGTGCCCGCGAGGCCCTGCACGTCCTGCGCCGCCCCGACGAGCCGGCCGAGGTAGCCCTCGACGCGGCCGGTGAAGCCGGGCACCAGCACCGCGAGGTGGTCGGCGCGCTCGACGTCGCCGACGCC
>CANKBT010000027.1 GCA_947479995.1 Frankiaceae bacterium
GCCGCGTCGGCCGAGGCCGAGGCCGAGCGCCTGGCCTCCGAGCGCGCCGCCGCCGAGGCGGAGGCCGAGGCCTCCGCGTCGGCCGCCGCCGAGGCCGAGCGCGAGCGCGAGGAGGCCGAGGCGTCCGCCTCCGCCACCCCGCCGCCCACCACGCCCCCCGCCGCCGTCCCCACCCCCTCCGAGACGCCCGAGGGCGGGCAGCAGTCCGAGGAGGACGAGGAGGACGAGGACAAGGGCAAGGGCAAGGACTGACGCGCCGCGGGCCCGGCCCGCCGCCGCCTGTCGCCCGCCTCGCCCGCCGGTGATCGACGGAAGGTGCGGGCGTGCCCAGAGCGGCAACTCGCGGCCGACCCTTCCGTCGATCACGCACGAGGCGCGCGGTACGGCAGCAGCGGCAGCAGGGGTCCCCGCGGGGTGACGGTCAGCCCCGGCGGGTCGCCGGTCGCGCGCTCGACGGCGTCGAGCACGCGCCGCACGAGGGCGGCCGGCTCGGAGCGCGCCCGGCGCGGCGAGGTGTGCAGCAGCGCCACCCCCGCCGCGGCGAAGCGGGCGTGCCGGTCGAGGGTGGCGTCGAGGGCGTCCGCGTCGCCGTGGTGGCGCACGCTGTCGGTCTCGTGCCCGACGCCGGTGCCGGGCAGCCAGAGGTCCGGTCGGCCGAGCCGGACCCCCTCGACGTGCAGGTCCGGGTTGAGCAGGAAGCGCGGCAGCCGGCCGCGGGCGGCGAGTGGCGCGAGCAGGTCGGCCACCTCGGCCTCGGGTGCGGACGCGGCGCCCGCCCGGGCGTCGGCGAGCGCCCGGCGCGCGTCGCGCGAGCCCTGCTGGCCTCCGCGCGCCAGCCAGTCCTCGAGCTCGTCCGGCGCGCAGCGGCCGTCGGCGACGGCGGCCGCGAGCACGGCCCGCGCGGCGCGCAGGCCACCCGCCCACCGGGCCGCCTCGACCGCCGCACGCGCCAGGGCGACGACCGGCAGCCCGCCGACGGTCCAGGGCGGCGGCACGTCGCGGCTGCGGTGCACGACCACCCCGGGCGCCTCGACGCGCCGCCGGCTCTCCGGCAGCAGCACGTGCACCTCCTCGGCGACCGGTGCGTCCCGCAGGCCCCAGAGGCGTGCCGCCGTGGGCCCGCAGAGCTGGGCGCCGGGGCCGGCGAGCAGCAGCCCCGCGCGCAGGCGCTGCGCAGGCGCCGGGGGACCGGCCGCGGTCAGGTAGAGGCCGCTGCCGAGCCGCTGCCAGCGCCCGGCGGCCTGCTCGCGCGCCGGCAGTCCGCGGTCGAGCCCTGCGGCGAGGAGCTGCGCCCGCGTGACCAGCCCCGCCTGCGGCCGGGCGAGCGCCTCCACCTTCGCCGCCGTGCTGACGTCCACGCCCGCACCCTCCACGCCGCGGGGCAGCAGCCGCAGCGGCGGCGCGAGCCTGTGGACGACACGACCCGAAGGCACGGCCCCTCGTACGCGTGGTCGACGGAAGGATCGGCGGTGTCGAGGCGGGCCTGCTGCCACCGGCCCTTCCGTCGATCAGCGGGGGGGGGTCGTCCCCGAACCCCGTTGCACGGGCTCGCGCCGGCTGCCACAGTGCCGGGAGCCGCCCGTCCGGGCGGCCGACGCGACCCGTGGAGACCCCCGTGGCCGGCACGCCCCGCACGACCTGGCGCCTCGAGCGCCTCGTCGGCGTGCCCGCGCACCAGGACCCCGCCCCGCGCGCTGCTGACGGCAACGCCGACGCCAAGGCCCTGACGGCCGGCGCCGGTGCCGCGCACGCCCGCCCGAGCGCCCCGCACGCCCTGCCGGCGGCCCCTCCGTAGAGCCCTCGCCCCGAGGCCTCCCAGGAGCCGCCCGCAGCGCCGACACCGGCGCAGCGAGGCGGCTCCTGCCGTTCCCGGCCCCTGCACGACCGCACGCACCGCACCGCCCGCACCGCACGACCCCGCACCCGTCACGAGGAGGTGACCGCACGATGAGCACGACCGTCCGCCCGCCCTGCGCCAGTCCCGAGGTCGACCCCGACGTGTTCTTCCCGGACAGCCCCGAGCAGTACGCGCTCGCCCGGAGCCTCTGCGAGGGCTGCCCGCTGCGGGCCGCCTGCCTCGCCGAGGCCCGCGAGACGGGCACGACCGACGGCGTGTGGGGCGGCGTGCTGCTCGAGCGCGGCGTGGTCGTGGCGGTCAAGCGGCGCCCGGGGCGGCCGCGCAAGGTCGCGGTCGCGGCCTGAGCGGGGGCCTGCCCGTCCTGCGGGGCGGGCAGGCCCTCAGGGCGCCGGCAGGCCCAGCCGGCGCGCGACGAACTCCAGCTCGGCGCGCACCTGCCGCACCCGCTCGTCGACGACGAGCGAGCCGTGGCCGGCGTCGAAGCGGTAGACCTCGACGTCCTTGCCGAGGGCCGCGGCCGCCTCGAGCCAGTTGTCGACCTGGCGCACCGGGCAGCGCGGGTCGTTGGCGCCGGCGAGCACGAGCACCGGCGCCGCGACCTCCGCGACGTACGTCAGGGGGCTGCTGCGCCGGTAGCGGTCGGGCACCTCCTCGGGCGAGCCGCCGAACAGCGACCGGTCGAAGGCCTGCAGCGGCTCCATCTCGTCCTCGTACGCCGCGAGGTAGTCCGCGACGGGGACCGCCGCGACGCCGGCCGCCCACGAGGCGGGAGAGGTGCCGAGCGCGAGCAGGGCGAGGTAGCCGCCCCACGAGCCGCCCGCGACGACGCAGGCGTCCTCGCGGGCCAGGCCGCTCTGCACGGCCCAGGCGCGGACGGCCTCGACGTCCTCGAGCTCGGTGAGCCCGGGGCGCCCCTCGAGCGCGTCGCGCCAGGCGGCGCCGTAGCCGGTCGAGCCGCGGTAGTTGACGTGCACGACGGCGCAGCCGAGGTCGACGTACGCCGCGCGGTCGGAGGCGAAGGCGTCGCTGTCGTGCCAGGTGGGGCCGCCGTGCAGCAGGAAGACCGTCGGGAACGGCCCCTCGCCCGGCGGCGTCGCGACGAGCGCGTGCACGTCGCCGACGAAGGCGTCGCGCACCGGCACCGAGCCGGGGCAGGGGGCGCCGGGCGGGGCGAGCACGACCTCGCCGGTGCTGGCCCGCACGACCGGAGGCTCGGCCGCCGACGACCAGGAGTACTCCAGCGTGCCGTCCGGGCGGTCGGTGACGTCGCCGACGGTGCCGACCGGCGTCGGCACCCGCTCGAGGGCGCGGGTCGCGAGGTCGAGGCGCCAGACGGTCGAGCGGGCACGGGCCTCGGCGAGCACGAGCAGGGCCGCGCCGTCGTGCGTCCAGTCGGCGAGCAGGTCGCCCTCGACCGCGACGTCGAGCCGCTCGACCTCGCCGGTCGTCGGGTCCCACAGCAGCGGCTCGGGCCGGCCGCGCTGCTCGTGCAGCGCCAGCACCCGCGGGTCGCCGGCGACGGGGGAGAAGCCGACGGCCGACAGGCCGAGCCCCTCGCCGTCCCAGAGGTCGGCGACGACGTCGCCGTTGACGGTGAGCACCCGCAGCGCCGGGTGCCGGGAGTCGCCGTGCTCGCTGTGCGACAGCAGCACGAGCCGCTCGTCGCGCGACAGGCCCGCGACGCTCGCGTCGTGCTCGCTGGCGTAGAGCACGCGCGATGTGCCGTCGCGCAGCACGTGGACGCTCTCGCCGTCGGCGGTCGAGCAGCCGACGACGACCACGTCGCGCCCGATCTCGAGCCCGGCCGGGTAGGCGTCGGGCACGCCGGGCGTCGCGGGCTCGGCCGGCCCGCCGTCGAAGGGCTGGCGCACCCAGGAGCCGAACTCGCCGCCGCCGACGTCGTCGAACCACCACAGGTGGGCGCCGTCGGGGCTCAGCGCGAAGTCGGTCGTGCCGTCGGCGCGGTCGGTCGCCTGCCGGTGGGTGCCGGTGCTGCGGTCCCAGGTGAACACCTCGAAGGTGCCGGTGGCGTTGCTGACGTACGCGCAGCGGTGCGGGGCGTCGAGCGCCCAGTCGGGCAGGGTCACGCGGGGCGCGCGCAGGCGCTGCTCCCACACGGGCAGGTCGGTCGCGGTCACGGGCCCATCCAACCCCGGGAACCACGAAGGGCCGCCCCGGAGGGCGGCCCGTTCGCTGTCGGGAGACGTGCTGGTCGGGGTGACAGGATTTGAACCTGCGACCTCTGCGTCCCGAACGCAGCGCGCTACCAAGCTGCGCCACACCCCGGGGGGTCGTGCGGGCAACAGCGTAGCGGGTGCCCGCTACCGTTGCCCCGTGACCTTGAAGGAGCAGCTCCACGCCGACCTCACGACCGCCATGAAGGCGCAGGACGAGCTGGTGCGCGCCACCCTGCGCATGGTGCTCACCGCCGTCGGCAACGAGGAGGTCGCCGGCAAGCAGGCCCGCGAGCTGTCCGACGACGAGGTGCTCGCCGTGGTCACCCGTGAGGCCAAGAAGCGGCGCGAGGCGGCCGAGGCCTTCGACCAGGGCGGCGCCGCCGACCGGGCCGCGCGCGAGCGCGCCGAGGGCGAGGTGCTGGCGCGCTACCTGCCGCAGCAGATGTCGGACGAGGAGCTCGCCGCGGTCGTCGCCGAGGCCGTCGCGGCCACCGGCGCGAGCGGCCCGCAGGCCATGGGCAAGGTCATGGGCGCGGTGCGCCCGCGGGTCGCCGGCCGCGCCGAGGGCGGCCGCGTCGCCGCGGCCGTGAAGGCGGCCCTGGCCGCCGGCTAGCCCCGCGAGGTGTAGAGGTAGACCGTCTCGCCGGCGTCGGCCTCGGCGCCGGCGCGCGGGTAGGTGTAGGCGATCAGCCCCTGCGCCAGCTCGGAGTCGACGCGCCTGCCCTGCGTCGGGTCGAAGCCGGCCTGCTCCAGGCGCCGCTCGGCCTCGTCGTACGACAGGCCCGCGACGTCCGGCACGACCTGCTGCCGGCCGTTGACGACCTCCGCGTCGGGGCCGCCGAAGCGGGCGACCGGCACGCCCTGCAGGGCGCCGCGCATCGTGTCGTTCCAGATCACGGTCGGCAGGTCGCCGCCGTACATCTGCGGGTAGTAGCGGCCGCCGATGCGCACCCGCTTCATGGGCACGGCGCCGCCGTTCGGGCCGGTGAGCTGGCCGACCCAGACGGCGGTGGCGAGCTGCGGCGTGTAGCCGACGAACCACGCCGCCTTGCTGTCGTTGGTGGTGCCGGTCTTGCCGGCGGCGGGGCGGCCGATCGAGCCGTTGGCGCGGGCGGTGCCGGCGGTGATGGTGTCCTCGAGGACGTCGTTGACGGTGTCGGCGACGCCCGGGTCGAGCACCTGGCCGCAGGTGTTCTCCGGCACGGGCACGGGCGAGCCGTCGAGGCGCTCGATGCTCAGCACCGCGCGCGGCGGGCAGTAGACGCCGCGCGCCGCGAAGCCGGCGTAGGCCGCCGCGAGGTGCAGCGGGTCGACCGACATGGTGCCGAGCACGGCCGACGGGTTGCGCTCCAGCGGCACGAAGCCGCCCGGCTCCTTGGACTGCAGCCCCATCTGCTCGGCGAGCGCCAGCGGCGCCTCGAGCCCGGTGCGCTCGGCGAGCTGGATGTAGTACGTGTTGACCGACTTCGCGGTGCCGGTGCGCATGTCGTACGCCGCGCCGCGCGAGGCGGTGCCGGAGTCGCTGGAGTTGCGCACGACGTACGGCTCGCGGCCGTTCTTGAACACGTCCGAGGTGTACGGGCTCGGGCTGCGGAAGCGGGTGCTCAGCGGCAGGCCCTGCTGCAGCGCGGCGGCGAGCACGAACGGCTTGAACGTCGAGCCGGCCTGCGGGCCGAAGATGCCGCCGGTCGCGAGGTTGACGCGCGTCTCGCCCGGGTCGTCGCCGAAGCCGCGGTCGACGGCCATCGCCTTGACGTGGCCGGTGCCGGGCTCGACGACGTCGGAGACGGTCGCCGCGCCGGACGGGTCGTCGCGCGGCAGGCGCTCGTCGACCGCCGCCTGCGCGCTGGCCTGGATGCGCGGGTCCAGCGTGGTGCGGATGACCAGGCCGCCGTTGAACAGCGCGTTCTGGCGCTCCTCGCGGGTGGCGCCGAGGCCGGTGCCGACGTCGGTGCCCTCGAGCTCCTGGCGGACGTAGTCGCAGAAGAACGGCGCCGTGACGCTCGGGGCGTCGCAGTTGGACTGCGCCTCGGTCGGGACGGTGACGGGCAGCGGCTCGGCGGCGGCGGCCGCGCGGGCCGCCTCGTCGACCATGCCGAGCTGGGCCATGCGGCCGAGCACGACGTTGCGCCGGTCGACGACGCCCTGGCGGACGTCGGCGTCGTCGCTGACGGGGTCGAAGCGGGTGGGGTTCTGCACCATGCCGGCGAGCTGCGCGCCCTCGGCGAGGGTGAGGTCCTGGACGGCCTTGCCGAAGTAGAAGGTCGCCGCGGTGCCGACGCCGTAGACGCCGTTGCCGAAGTAGGCGATCTCCAGGTAGCGGTGCAGGATCTCGTCCTTGGTCAGCTCGCGCTCGAGCTGCAGCGCGTAGCGCGCCTCCTGCAGCTTGCGGGCGGCCGACTCCTCCGCGGCGGCGTCCTGCGCCTCCGGGTCGTCGTACGCCGCCTCGATGAGGGCGTTCTTGACGTACTGCTGCGTGAGCGTCGAGCCGCCCTGGGCGACCCCGCCCTCGCGGGCGTTGGTGAGCGCGGCGCGCACGGTGCCCTTGAAGTCCACGCCCTCGTGCTCGTAGAAGCGGCTGTCCTCGATGGCGATGACGGCCTGCCGCACGACGACCGGGACGTCGGCGAACTCGGTGGTCACGCGGTTGATCCGGTAGAACTCGGCGATCACCGAGCCGTCGGCGGCGAGCACGGTGCTGCGGCTGGCCAGCGCGCTGGTGTCGAGCTCGGCCGGCAGCGCCAGGAAGGCGTCGGACTGGCTCTTGGCCGCCAGGCCGAGGCCGCCCACGACGGGCAGGGCGAGGCCGGCGACGAGCAGGCCGGCGAGCGCGCTCACCCCGAGGGCCCGCCGGACGACGTGCAGGGTCGTGCCGTGGTCGCTCCGAGCCATGCCACGAGAGTACGTCGGGGCGCCCGTCCGGGGGTGCCGCCGCGGCGCCCGCCCGCGCCGCGCGGCCGTCGGGTGTCCGCTCTGCCCGGCTCGTCCCGACCGGGGAGGTGGTCCCAACGGGCTAGTGCGAACAGTCCGTTCGGGTCCTGCCGCTCATCGGGGGGTGTCCCTAGGTTCGAGGCCTGCCGATCACGACGGCGTGCTCACCCCCTCTGAGCTAGGACCCCGCATGACGCTCCTGCCCCTCGACGGCCTCCAGGACTGGTCGGCCCGCGCCGCCTGCAGCGGAGCCGACCCGGACGACCTGTTCGTCACCGGCGCCGCGCAGAACCGCGCCAAGGTGGTCTGCCAGGCCTGCCCCGTCCGCACCGAGTGCCTGGCGGACGCCCTCGACAACCAGGTCGAGTTCGGCGTCTGGGGCGGCATGACCGAGCGCGAGCGCCGGGCCCTGCTCAAGCGCCGCCCGGACGTCACGTCGTGGGCCGCGCTGCTGCTGTCGGCCCGCGCGGCGCACGAGCGCGCCGTCTAGCCCGCCTCGGCCGCGAGCCCCTCCGGGGCCAGCGGCAGGGCGCCGGCGAGGTCGTCGCCGACGCTGCGCAGGCCGTCGAGGTCGTGCACGTCGCCGGGCTTGGCCTCGACCTGAACGACCGGCACGTCCGGGTGCGCCCGGCTGAAGCGCTCCTGCAGCCGGGCCTCGCGGCCGGCGAGGGCGAGGCGGTCGGCGTGCAGCAGCAGCACCGACGACGCCAGCGAGCCCTCGGGCAGCTGCTGCGCGGCGGCCAGGGAGCGCTCGACGCTCAGCGACGCGGCGCCCGAGCGGTGCACGCGGTTGACCACCAGGCCGGCGAGCGGCATCTGCTCGGTGGCGAGCCGCTCGACGAAGTACGCCGCCTCGCGCAGCGCGTCGCGCTCCGGCGCCGCGACGACGACGAAGGCGGTGCCGGGCGCCTTGAGCAGGTCGTACGTCGCCTGCGCCCGCTCGCGGAAGCCGCCGAACATCGTCTCGAGCGCCGCGACGAACTGCGACAGGTCCTTGAGGACGTCGGCGCCGATGATGCGCGTGAGCACGCTGGTGAAGACCGACAGCCCCGCGGTGACGACCTTGAGGTAGGCCTTGCCGCCGGCCTTGGCCGGGGCGAGCAGCACCCGCACGAGCCGGCCGTCGAGGAAGGTCGTGAGGTGCTGGGGCGCGTCGAGGAAGTCGAGCGCCGAGCGCGTCGGCGGGGTGTCGACGACGACGAGGTCGTAGTCGCCGGTGGCTTGGAGCTGGCTGAGCTTCTCCATCGCCATGTACTCCTGCGTGCCGGCGAAGGAGCTGCTGAGCGCCTGGTAGAAGGGGTTCGTCAGGATCGCGTCGGCCTTGCCGGGCTCGGCGTGCTCGACGACGAGCTCGTCGAACGTGCTCTTCATGTCGAGCATCATCGCGTCGAGCCGGCCGGTCCCCTGCACGCCGACGACCGGCCGCGGGGTGTTGTCGAGCTCGCTCAGGCCCATCGACTGGGCGAGGCGGCGGGCCGGGTCGATGGTGAGCACGACGACGCGGCGGCCGCGCTCGGCGGCGCGCAGTGCGAGGGCCGCGGCCGTGGTCGTCTTGCCGACGCCGCCCGCGCCGCAGCACACGACGATGCGGGCCGTCTCCAGCGTGTGGTCGACGTCGAGCCGGGGGCTCGTCGGGGCGCTCACGCCATGCCCTGCTCGCGCAGCGAGGCGGCCAGGGCGTAGAGCCCGCCGAGGTCGACCGCGTCGGGCAGCAGCGGCAGCTCGTACGACGGCCGGGCCAGCCCGGCGAGGGCGTCGCGGCCGCGCTCCTCGAGCGCCACGCGCTGCGCGTGGTCGTAGGCCTCCTGCTCGAGCGCGACGAGCAGGTCGCCCTCGGCCGTGACGCCCGCCTCGGCGAGCCCGTCGGCGAGCGCCGCGGTGTCGAGGCGCCCGGCCCCGGCCTCCTCGAGCTGCAGCGGCGACAGGCGGGGGGTGCGCACGGCGTTGACGACCACGCCGCCGACCGGCATGCCGAGCCCCTCGAGCTCGGCGACCGCGTCGAGCGTCTCCTGCACCGGCATCTCCTCGAGCAGCGTCACGAGGTGCACGGCCGTCTGCGGCGAGCGCAGCACCGCCATGACGCCCTCGGACTGGGTCTTGATCGGGCCGACGCGGGCCAGGCCGCTGACCTCGTGGCTGATGTTGAGGAAGCGGCCGATCCGGCCGGTGGGCGGCGCGTCGAGCACGACGGCGTCGTAGACCGGGCCGCTGCCGGTCTGGCGGACGACCGCCTCCTTGACCTTGCCGGTGAGCAGCACGTCGCGCATGCCCGGCGCGATGGTGGTGGCGAAGTCGATGGCGCCCATGCGGCGCAGGGTGCGCGCGGGGATGCCGTTGGGCGACAGCTTGTAGAACATGTGCAGGTAGTCCAGGAGCGCCTGCTCCGGGTCGATCGCCAGCGCGACGACGTCGCCGTGGCCGGGTGCGACGGCGACCGAGCGCTCCTCGTACGGCAGCGGCGGGGTGTCGAACAGCTGGGCGATGCCCTGGCGGCCCTCGACCTCGGCGAGCAGCACGCGCCGGCCGTCGCTGGCCAGGGCCAGCGCCAGCGCCGCGGCGACCGTGGTCTTGCCCGTGCCGCCCTTGCCGGTGACGACGTGCAGCCGCACGTCGGGGAAGTCCGCCACGCACCGAGCCTAGGGCGGGCACCCGGGCCCCGCGCGGGCTGCCTCGACGCGCCGGGGGACGTGGACTGGTTGGACCCCCTGGTCGGCAGTCGGGGTGTAGACCGGCCGGAAGTGGTCCGGAAAGCGCGCTGACCGGATGGGACTGGCCCGCAACCCGTTCCGTGCGGCATCGTTGGGCCCGGTGCGGGCCACCCCCGCGCCTCCCACGCGAGACCCGCGGAGCCCAGCGCATGCCGACACCACCGATGGCGACCCCCCACCTGGCGGGGACGACGACCTGGTACGACGACGCGCTCTGCCGTCGCGCCGACGCCGTGCACTTCTACGCGCCACCGCACCTCGAGCGCCGCGAGGAGAAGCACGCGCGCGAGCGGCAGGCCCGGGCCCTGTGCGCGGCCTGCCCGGTGCGGGTGGCCTGCCTGGAGTACTCCCTCGTCGTGCAGGAGCCGCACGGCATCTGGGGCGGCCTCAACGAGCTCGAGCGGCGGCGGCTCATGCGCAAGCGCGCGGCCGACGCGGCGGAGCGCAGCGCGTAGGCGCGGGCCGGGCCAGGGCTGGGGTCGCGCGGGGGCCGGTGCTCGTTAGGCTCCGGCCATGCAGACCTGGGAGTACCTCACGGCGCCGCTGCTCGTGCACAACACCAAGATGATCCTGGACAACTTCGGGGCCGACGGCTGGGAGCTGGTGCAGGTCGTGCCCGGTCCGGGCGGCGGCGACCAGCTGGTGGCCTACTTCAAGCGGCCCAAGGGCTAGCGGTGTCGGCACGGGTGCGGCTCGCCGAGCTCGGGTTGGAGCTGCCGCCGGTCGTCCCGCCGCTCGCGGTCTACGTGCCGGCGGTGCGCACGGGCGACCTCGTCTTCACGAGCGGCCAGCTGCCCGTCGTCGCCGGCACGGTGCAGGAGACCGGCAAGGTCGGCGCCGCGGTCACGCCCGAGCGGGCCCGGGAGCTGGCGGCGACCTGCGCGCTCAACGCGCTCGCGGCGGTCGACGCGCTCGTCGGCCTCGAGGCCGTGGTGCGCGTCGTCAAGGTCGTCGGCTTCGTCGCCTCCGACCCGTCCTTCACCGGGCAGCCCGCGGTCGTCAACGGCGCGAGCGAGCTGCTCGGCGCGGTGCTCGGCGACGCCGGCGTGCACGCCCGCTCGGCGGTCGGCGTGGCGTCGCTGCCGCTCGACGCGCCCGTCGAGGTCGAGCTCGTCGTCGAGGTGGCGGGCGCCGGGGCGCAGCCGGGGTGAGCGCCCCCTGGGAGGGCGCGATGCCGGAGCGCATCCGCGCCCTGCGCGACGGCTCGGCGACCGAGGCCGTCCCGCGCGACGCCGCCACCGTCGTCCTGCTGCGCGACGGCGCGCAGGGGCCGGAGGCCTACCTGCTGCGCCGCGTGGCCGGCATGGCCTTCGCCGGCGGCGCCCACGTCTTCCCCGGCGGGTCGGTCGACCCCGACGACAAGACCGCCACGACCGCCTGGGCCGGGCCCGACCCCGACTGGTGGGCCGCCCGGCTGGGCTGCGACGCCCCGACCGCGCGGGCGCTCGTCTGCGCGGCGGTGCGCGAGACGTTCGAGGAGTCCGGCGTGCTGCTCGCCGGCGCCTCGCCCGACGAGGTGCTCGCCGACGTGAGCAGCGACGACTGGGAGGCCGAGCGGGTCGCGCTCGAGGCCCGCGAGCAGTCGCTGTCGGACCTGCTGGCCCGACGCGGGCTGGTGCTGCGCGCCGACCTGCTCCGGCCGTACGCCCACTGGGTGACGCCGTCGGCCGAGCCGAAGCGCTTCGACACCCGCTTCTTCCTCGCCGCGCTGCCGACCGGGCAGGTCTGCCGCGACGCCGGCACCGAGGCCGACCGCCGCGTGTGGGTGCGCCCCGAGGACGCGCTCGCGCGCGACGACTGGTTCCTCATGCCGCCGACGCAGCGCTCGCTGCAGGACCTCGTCGGCGTGCCCGACGTCGCGACCGCGCTGTCGGCCGAGCGGGAGGTGGTCGAGGTGCGCCCGGTCTACGACCTCGACGACGACGGGCAGCTCGTGCTCCTGCCGCCCGGGCAGGCGCCCTCCTGGAGCCGGTCGGCGTGAGCGCGCCCGCGCCGCGGCCCGTCACGGCCAGCGCGTCGGTGCTGCTCGCGCCGAACCCCGGCCCGATGACGCTCGACGGCACCAACACGTGGGTGCTGCGCGCGCCGGGGGAGGCCGACTGCCTCGTCGTCGACCCCGGGCCGCTCGACGAGGGGCACCTGGCCGCGGTCGCCGCCGCGGGCGCGGTGCAGCTCATCGTGCTGACGCACGGCCACGCCGACCACAGCGAGGGCGCGGCGCGGCTCGCCGAGCTGACCGGCGCGCCGGTGCTGTCGATGGACCCGCAGTGGACGACGCAGGGGCTGGAGCCGCTGCGCACCGACGGCGAGACGGTCGGCGTGACCGGGCTCGACGTCACGGTGATCCGCACGCCCGGCCACACCTCGGACTCGGTGTCGCTGCTGCTCGCCGAGGCCGACGGCACGCGGGCGGTGCTCACCGGCGACACCGTGCTCGGGCGCGGCACGACGGTCGTCGCGCACCCGGACGGCGTGCTCGGCGACTACCTCGCGAGCCTGGAGCGGCTGCGCGAGCTCGGCGACGCCACCGTCCTGCCCGGGCACGGGCCCGAGCTGCCCTCGGCCGGCCGGGCCGCCGCGCACTACCTGGAGCACCGGCGCGCGCGGCTCGAGCAGGTGCGCCGCGCCGTGGCCGACGGCGCGCGCACGGCGCCGGAGGTCGTCGAGGTCGTCTACGCCGACGTCGACCGGGTGCTGTGGCCGGCCGCCGAGCTCAGCGTGCGCGCGCAGCTGCAGCACCTGGGGCTCCCGGCGTGAGCGGGCGGGGGCGGGCGTGACCTGCGCGCAGTGCGGCACGCCCGCGGCCCCCGGCGCCCGCTTCTGCTCGCAGTGCGGCGCCTCGCTGCAGGGCCTCGTGCCGAGCGACCTGGAGGCCGAGCGCCGCGTCGTCACCGTGCTGTTCGGCGACCTGTCGGACTTCACCAGCTGGTCCGAGGAGCTCGACCCCGAGCGGGTCGGCGTCGTCACCGACCGCGTGCTCACCAGCCTGGCGCGGGTCGTCGGCGACTACGGCGGCTACGTCGACAAGCTCACCGGCGACGGGATCATGGCGGTCTTCGGCGCGCCGACCGCCCACGAGGACGACACCGAGCGCGCGGTGCGCGCCGCCGCGCAGATGCAGCACGTCGTGCGCCGGCTCGTCGCCGAGGAGAGCGGCGGCGGGCGCCGCCTCGGCCTGCGCGTCGGGCTCAACACCGGCGAGGTGCTCGCCGGCGTGCAGGCCCACCTCAGCTACACCGTCATCGGCGACGCGGTGAACACCGCGGCCCGGCTGTCCGACGCCGCCGGCGTCGGCGCCGTGCTCGCCGGGCGCGACACCGCGCTGTCGACGATGTCGGCGGCCTCGTGGCGCGCGCTCGCCCCGCTGCGCCTCAAGGGCAAGCGCGAGCCGGTCCGCGCGTACGAGCTGGTGGGGCTGCGACCCGCGGGCGCCACCCGCCTCGGGCTCGGCGACGAGGCGCCGTTCGTCGGCCGCGACGGCGAGTTCGGCCAGGTCATCGGCCGGCTGCTCCAGGTGACCGAGGACGAGGTGCCGCGCGCCTTCGTGCTCGCCGGCGAGGCCGGCGTCGGCAAGACCCGCCTCGCGCAGGAGGTCGCGCGCTTCGCCGGCGAGCTGCCGGGTGCGCGCGTGCTCTGGGGCCGCAGCCAGCCGTACGGCGCGGGGCGCGACCTGGCCGCGGTCGCCGACCTCGTGCGCACCGCCGCGGGCGTCGACGACGGCGACGACGTCGACACCGCGCGCGAGCGCGTGCGCCGCCTCGTCGCCCGCCTCGACCACCCGTCGCCCGTGCCGGTGGGCGTCGCGGACCGCCTGCAGGAGCTGCTCGGCCTCGACGACCCCGACCCCGGGCCGGGCGCCGGCGTCACGCCGGGCAGCGGCGTCGGCGGCGACCGGGTGCGCTCGGCGGTGGCGGCGCTGTTCAGCGCGCTGGCCGCCGAGGGGCCGCTGCTGCTCGTGCTCGACGACATGCACTGGGCGACGCCCACGATGGTCGAGGGCATGCTCGCCGTCGCCGAGCAGACGCGCGGGCCGGTCTTCATGCTCGCCTGCGGCCGGCCCGACATGCTCACGCCCGAGCTGCCGCACGGCTGGTGGAAGCGGCTGCCGGCCACCGACCTGCTGACTCTCACGCCGCTCGAGGACTCCGCCAGCGAGCGCCTGCTGCGCGCCTACCTCGGCCTGCCCGCCGGGGAGCTCGACCAGCGGGTGCGCGACGCGCTGCTGCGGCGCGCGCAGGGCAACCCGTTCTTCCTCGCCGAGCTGCTGCACCTGCTCGTCGACCAGGGGCTGCTCCAGCGCGCCGGCGACCGGTGGCAGCTCGAGGCGGGCGTCGCCGACGGCCTCGCCGAGGGGCTGCTGCCGGCCGGCGTGCAGGCCGTGCTGGCCGCCCGCATCGACGGCCTCGACGGCCCGGCCAAGGGCGTGCTGCGCGACGCCGCGGTGCTCGGCGGGCCGGTCGACCTGCCGGCGCTCGAGGCCGTCGGCCGGGCGTCGGGCCACGGGCAGCCGGAGGTCGTCGCCGCGGCGCTGCGCACCCTCGTCGACCGCCGCATGCTCGAGCCCTCGCCGGACGGCGGCGGCACCCTGCGCTTCGTGCACACGCTCGTCCGCGACGTCGCGTACGCCGGGCTGGCCAAGGCCGAGCGCGCCCGCCGGCACGCAGCGGCAGCCGCCCACGCGGTGCAGCTGCCGGTGCGCAGCGGCGAGAGCGACGACGCGGCGGCCGCGCACGGCGAGCGCGCCGTGCAGCTCGCCCGCGAGATGGGCCTGCCGGCGGAGGACGCCGCCCGCCAGGCGCGCGGCATCGCCTTCGCCGCGCTCGCCCGCCTCGGGCAGGCCGCGCTGTCGCGCGACGACAACCACGGCGGGCTGTCGTACCTGTCCCGCGCGCTCGCGGTGGCGTCGGAGGAGCACGGCCCGGCGCTGCCGGACGACCTGCTGCTGCCGGTGAGCGTCGCCCACGCGCAGGCCCTCGCCGCGGTGCACCGGCTGGAGGAGGCCGAGGCCGAGCTGGCTCCGGCGCTCGCCCGCGGCAACGAGTCGACCCGCGCCGCGGCCCTGCTCGTGCTCGGCGAGGTGCGGCGCAAGGGCGGCGACCTCGACGGCGCGCGCGAGGCCTTCGTCTCGGCGCTCGCCGCGGCCGGCGCCGAGGGGCTCGACCGCCTCACCGGCGAGGCGCTGCGCCAGCTCGGGCTGCTCGACTACTTCGCCTGGCGGCTGCGCTCGGCCGAGGAGCGCTTCCGCCAGGCGCACGCGCTCGCGGTGCAGGTCGAGGACCCGCGCGGCGCCGGCTGGGCGCTGCAGCACCTGGCGTGGAGCGCGACCTCGCGCGGCGACTACGCCCTCGCCGACGAGGCGCTCGACGACGCCGCCGAGGTGTTCTCCGCGCTCGAGGACGTGGGCGGCCTGTCGTGGGTCGCCGGCACCGAGGGGCTGGTGCGGCTGCTACAGGGCCGGCTGTCCGAGGCGCGCGACCTCGCCGGCTCGGTGCTGCCGCTCGGCGAGGCGATGGGCGAGAAGTGGGGCGTCGCCGCGCTGCTCGTCATCGACGCGCTGGCCGCCGCCGAGCTCGGCGACGTGCCGGCCGCGGCGGTCGAGGCCGAGACGGCGCTCGAGCGCTTCCGCGAGGTGCACGACGCGTGGGGCGAGGCGCTCGCGCTGTGCGCGCTGTCGGTCGTCGCCCGCGCCGTCGGCGACCCCGCCCTGGCCGCGACCCGGGCGGCCGACGCCTTCGCGGTGGCCGGCACGGCGCAGCCGGGCGTCGCGTCGCTCGCGCTCGTCGCCGAGGGCTACGCCCACCTCGAGGCGGGCGACCTCGACCGCGCCGAGGCCGCCGCCTTCCGCGCCACCGCGCTGCTGGCCAGCCTCGGCCTCGAGCCGCACTCGGTCGTCGGCGCCAAGGTGCTGCTGGCGCAGGTGCTGCGGCGCCGCGGGCGGCTCGAGGA
>CANKBT010000028.1 GCA_947479995.1 Frankiaceae bacterium
CCCGTCCCGCCCGGCGCCCGCCCCCTCGACCGGCGGCACGCTCGCGTCGGACGAGGCGCTGCAGGCCCTGCGCGAGAAGCTCTCCGGCGGCAACTAGCCACCGCGCACCGCACCGGAGCCCCCACCCGCACGCCGGGTGGGGGCTCCGGTGCGTCCGGGTCCGCGGGCTGCGGGAACGCGCGGGTGGTCCGCGGGGCTGACGGGACGCGCACCCTCCACCTCGTCCGCGCGTACGGGCTGGAGGTCCGCACGGCGGGGGACCGGCGGGAGGTGGAGGGTCGGCGTTCCGCCGCGCGCGCCGGGGGGCGCTCCGCTGCCGCGCTGTCCACAGGCGCCCCGCGCGTGACCGCACCCGGGCGGGGGTGCGCCACGGTCGGCCCGTGGGTGTCGCGGAGGTCCTGGAGCTGACGTCGCCGCGCACGCAGGGCCTGGCCACCCACGCCGGCCTGCTGCGCAACGGCGTCTCGCGCGCCGCGCTCAGCCGCGCGGTCGCGGACGGCTCGGTGGTCCGGGTGCGGCGACGGGTCTATGCCGCGTCACCGCTGCCGCCGCTGCCCCGGCACCTGGTGACCGACCAGGGCGTCGCCTCGGCGTACGCCGCCCACGTGCGGGCCGCACTGCTCAGCCTCGGGGCCGACGCCGCGGCCTGCCGGCGGACCGCGGCGGCGTTGCACGGGTGGGCGCTGCTCGTCGAGCCGGGGCGCACCGTCGAGGTGGCGACCCGCCACGGGCGCGGTCGCGTCGTCGCGCCGGGCGTCGTGGCGCACCAGCACCGCAGCGGCGACGTCGTCCGTCACGTGGTGCTGCCCGGCACCGCGGCGCTGCGCGTGACGACCCCGGTGCGCACCGTCCTCGACTGCGCGGGTGCGCTGCCGCTGCTGGAGGCCGTGGTCGTCGCCGACAGCGCCCTGCGCGCGGGCGCCGTCACGCTCGACGCGCTGCGCTCGGCCGCCGCGGCGCTGCCGGGCCGTGAGGGCGCGGCACGCGTGCGTCGGGTGCTCGCCCGCTGCGACCCGGCGTGCGGCTCGGTGCTCGAGAGCGTCACGCGCGTGCGCCTGCACGAGGCCGGCTGCGCGGGCTGGACGACGCAGGCGCTGCTGCGCGACCTGCCCGGCCGGGTCCTGCGCGTCGACTTCTGCTTCGCGGGGGCCGGGCTGGTGGTGGAGGTGGACGGCGCGCGGTGGCACCCCAACCCCGCTCGGGACCGCGCGCGCGACAACGCCCTGGCCGCGCTCGGCTGGCGGGTGCTCCGCTACACCTGGGCCGACGTCGTGCACGACCACCGGCGCGTGGTGGCCGAGGTGAAGGCGGCCCTCGCCTGCGGAACGCCGAGCATCCACCTCGCCGCCGGCACGGTGCCGGCGGCGGCGTAGCGCGGCGGCGGCGCGGAGGTGGAGGGTGGGCGTTCCAGGCTCCGCGCGCACCGGGGGAGCGAGGCCGGTCTAGGGTCGGCGCGTGCGCAGGGTCGGGCTGACGGGCGGGATCGGGTCCGGCAAGAGCGCGGTGAGCGCGCTGCTGGCGTCGTACGGCGCGGTGGTGGTCGACGCCGACCTGCTGGCGCGCGAGGTCGTCGCGCCGGGCACCCCCGGGCTGCAGCGCGTGGTCGAGGCCTTCGGCGAGGACGTGCTGTTGCCCGACGGCAGCCTCGACCGTCCGGCCCTGGGGCGCCGGGTCTTCGGCGACCCGGCGGCGCTGGCGACGCTCAACGGGATCGTGCACCCGCTGGTGGGGGAGCGGACGCAGGAGCTCACCGCGCAGGCCGAGCGCGACGGCGTGCGGGTGCTCGTGCACGACGTGCCGCTGCTCGTCGAGAACGGCCTCGCGCCGCTGTACGACGCGGTGGTCGTGGTGGCCGCCGAGCCGGCCACGCAGCTCGACCGGCTGGTGCGGCTGCGCGGCATGGACGGCGCCGACGCGCGGGCGCGGATCGCGGCGCAGGCGCCGCTGGCCGACAAGCTGGCGGTCGCCGACCACGTCGTCCGCAACGACGGGCCGCTCGAGGAGCTCGCCCCGCAGGTCGAGGCGCTCTGGCGGGAGCTCGCGGGCGGGTAGCTGTCGGACCCCGGACGTACCGTGGAGAGGTGGCAGTCACCTCCCCCTCCGACCGCACCGACGTCGCCCCGCCGGCCCACGCCGCGCGGCCGACCGTCCCGCGGCTGTCGACCGACCTCGCCCGCCGGCAGAAGCGCTTCGAGGTCGTCTCGGACTACACGCCGGCCGGCGACCAGCCGACGGCGATCGCCGACCTGACCCGCCGCCTCGAGCAGGGCGAGCCCGACGTCGTGCTGCTCGGCGCGACCGGCACCGGCAAGAGCGCGACCACCGCCTGGCTGGTCGAGCAGGTGCAGCGGCCGACCCTGGTCATGGCGCCGAACAAGACGCTCGCCGCGCAGCTGGCCAACGAGTTCCGCGAGCTGTTCCCGCACAACGCGGTCGAGTACTTCGTCAGCTACTACGACTACTACCAGCCCGAGGCCTACGTGCCTCAGACCGACACCTACATCGAGAAGGACTCCTCGGTCAACGAGGAGGTCGAGCGGCTGCGGCACTCGGCGACGATGTCGCTGCTCACCCGGCGCGACGTCATCGTCGTGGCCTCGGTGTCGTGCATCTACGGCCTCGGCACCCCGCAGGAGTACGTCGACCGCATGGTCCGGCTCCGCGTCGGCGACACCGTCGAGCGCGACGCGCTGCTGCGCAAGTTCGTCGACGTGCAGTACACCCGCAACGACCTGGCCTTCACCCGCGGCACCTTCCGCGTGCGCGGCGACACCGTCGAGGTCTTCCCGGTCTACGAGGAGCTCGCCGTCCGCGTCGAGATGTTCGGCGACGAGATCGAGCGGGTGATGACGCTGCACCCGCTCACCGGCGAGGTGGTCGAGGAGCACGAGGAGGTCTTCGTCTTCCCGGCCACGCACTACGTCGCCGGCCCGGAGCGCATGGAGCGGGCGACCAAGGGCATCGAGCTCGAGCTCGCCGACCAGCTGGCCCTCATGGAGAGCCAGGGCAAGCTGTTGGAGGCGCAGCGGCTGCGCATGCGCACCACGTACGACCTGGAGATGATGCGCCAGGTCGGCTTCTGCAACGGCATCGAGAACTACTCGCGCCACATCGACGGCCGCGCGCCGGGCACGGCGCCGCACACGCTGCTCGACTACTTCCCGGACGACTTCCTGCTCGTGCTGGACGAGTCGCACGTGACGGTGCCCCAGATCGGCGCGATGTACGAGGGCGACCGCAGCCGCAAGAACACGCTGGTCGACCACGGCTTCCGCCTGCCGAGCGCGCTCGACAACCGCCCGCTGAAGTGGGAGGAGTTCCTCGAGCGCGTCGGGCAGACGGTGCACCTGTCGGCGACGCCCGGCGACTACGAGATGTCGCGCGTGCGCGGCGACGTCGTCGAGCAGGTGATCCGCCCGACCGGCCTGGTCGACCCGGAGATCCTCGTCAAGCCGACCAAGGGCCAGATCGACGACCTGGTGCACGAGATCCGCGTCCGCGCCGAGAAGGACGAGCGCGTGCTGGTCACCACGCTGACGAAGAAGATGAGCGAGGACCTCACCGACTACCTGCTCGAGCTGGGCATCCGCGTGCGCTACCTGCACAGCGAGGTCGACACCATCCGCCGCATCGAGCTGCTCAAGGAGCTGCGGATGGGCGAGTACGACGTGCTCGTCGGCATCAACCTGCTGCGCGAGGGCCTCGACCTGCCCGAGGTGTCGCTGGTGAGCATCCTCGACGCCGACAAGGAGGGCTTCCTGCGCAGCGGCCGCAGCCTCATCCAGACGATCGGCCGCGCGGCCCGCAACGTGTCGGGCCAGGTGCACATGTACGCCGACACCATCACGCCGTCGATGGCCAAGGCGATCGACGAGACCAACCGCCGCCGCGAGAAGCAGATCGCCTACAACCGCGAGCGGGGCGTCGACCCGCAGCCGCTGCGCAAGCGCGTGGCCGACATCCTCGACGACCTCGTGCGCGAGGGCGCCGACGGCGAGCTGGTCGGCGGCGGCGGCCGGCAGCAGTCGCGCGGCAAGGCGCCCGTGCCCGGCATGAGCAGCCGCAGCAGCAGCGTCGGCAAGCACGCCAAGGAGCTCGCCGGCATGCCGCGGGCCGAGCTGGCGCAGCTCATCCAGCAGCTGCAGGACCAGATGCACGAGGCCGCCCGCGACCTGTCCTTCGAGCTGGCCGCCCGCCTGCGCGACGAGGTCAACGAGCTGAAGAAGGAGCTGCGCGGCATGGAGGCCGCGGGCGTGCGCTGACCGGGGTCGACCGGGCGCGCCCGTACCCGCCGGTAGGGTCTGTCGACCGGGCCGCAGGGCCCGTTCGAGAGGGGCAGTCCGTGAAGATCGCTCTGCTGAGCTACCGCAGCAAGCCGCACTGCGGTGGCCAGGGCGTCTACGTCCGGCACCTGTCGCGCGAGCTGGTGGCGCTCGGCCACGAGGTCGAGGTGCTGTCCGGCCAGCCGTACCCCGAGCTCGACGCCGGCGTCCGGCTCACCGAGGTGCCGAGCCTCGACCTCTACCGCGAGCCCGACCCGTTCAGGATCCCCCGGCTGCGCGAGTTCCGCTCGGCGACCGACGTCCTGGAGTTCCTGCTCATGTGCACGGCGGCCTTCCCGGAGCCGCTGACGTTCAGCCTGCGCGCCCGCAAGGCGCTCAAGGGCCGGCGCGGCGCGGACCGCCCCGACGTCGTGCACGACAACCAGACCCTCGGCTACGGGATGCTCGGCATGGCCCGCGACGGCTACACCGTCGTCGCCAACGTGCACCACCCGATCACCGTCGACCGCCGGCTCGACCTCGCCGCCGCGCCGCTGCGCAAGAAGCTCGCGACGGTCCGCTGGTACTCCTTCCTGCGCATGCAGGGCCGCGTCGTGCGCCGCATGCCGCAGGTGCTCACCGTCAGCCAGAACTCCTTCGCCGACGTGGTCCGCGACTTCCGCGTCGACCCGAGCCGCCTGACCGTCGTGCCGGTCGGCGTCGAGCACGAGGTCTTCGTGCCGCCGACCGAGCCCCGCGTACCGGGTCGCATCGTCGCCACGGCCAGCGCGGACGTCCCGCTCAAGGGCATCGTGCCGCTGCTCGAGGCGGTCGCCAAGCTGCGCACCGAGCGCGACGTCGAGCTCGTCGTCGTCGGCCGGGCCAAGGAGGGCGGCGCGGCCGCCAAGGCCATCGAGCGCCTCGGCCTGGAGGGCTGCGTCCGCTTCCTCACCGGCCTGCCCGAGGCCGAGCTCGTCCGCACCTTCGGCTCGGCGCAGGTCGGGGTGGTGCCGAGCCTGTACGAGGGCTTCTCGCTGCCGGCCGTCGAGCTCATGTCCTGCGAGACGCCGCTGGTCGCCACCACCGCGGGCGCGCTGCCCGAGGTCGTCGGCCCCGACGGCGAGTCCGCGCTGCACGTGCCGCCGGGCGACCCCGAGGCGCTCGCCGCGGCCATCGGCCGCCTGCTCGACGACGACGCGCTCGCCGCCCGCCTCGGCGCGGCCGGCCGGCGCCGCGTCGTCGAGCGCTTCACGTGGCAGGCGGTGGCCCGCCAGACCGTGGACTGGTACCGCCTGGCCCTGCCCGCCCCGCCCGTCCGAGAGGCCTGAGAACGTGCTCACCGTCGACTTCGACCGCTTCCGCGTGCGCCCCGGCGACCGCGTGCTCGACATGGGGTGCGGCGGCGGCCGCCACGCCTTCGAGCTCTACCGCCGCGGCGCGCACGTCGTCGCCTTCGACCAGAACGCCGCCGACCTCGCCGAGGTCGACGTCATGTTCGGCGCGATGGCGCTCGAGGGCGAGGTGCCCGAGGGCGCGACTGCCGAGACCGTGCGCGGCGACGCGTACGACCTGCCGTTCCCGGACGCGTCGTTCGACAAGGTCATCGCCGCCGAGGTGCTGGAGCACCTCCCCGACGACGAGCGCGCGATGGCCGAGCTGGTGCGCGTGCTCAAGCCGGGCGGCGAGATCGCCGTGACGGTGCCGCGCTGGGGGCCCGAGAAGGTCTGCTGGGCGCTGTCGGACGCCTACCACGAGGTCGAGGGCGGCCACGTGCGCATCTACAAGGGCACCGAGCTCGAGGAGCGGCTGGCGCGCGCCGGCCTGCAGCCGCAGGGCACCGGGCACACGCACGGCCTGCACGCGCCGTACTGGTGGCTCAAGTGCGCCGTCGGCGTCGACAACGACCGCAACCCGCTGGTGCGCGCCTACCACCAGCTGCTCGTCTGGGACATGGTCAAGCGCCCGCTGGCCACCCGCGTCGCCGAGCGGCTGCTCGACCCGGTCATCGGCAAGAGCCTGGTGGTCTACCTGACCAAGCCGGAGACGGCGCGTGCCGCCGCCTGACGACACCGCCGCACCGCTCGCCCCGCCGCCCCGCGGCGGCCCCTGGCCGCCGGCCGGCGGCCTGCCCGACCCGGCGCTGACCCGCGCGCAGCTGCTCGAGACGGTCGCGGCCATCAAGGCGGCGCAGCAGCCGTGCGGCACGCTGCCCTGGCCGGACGGCCACACCGACGCGTGGGACCACGTCGAGTGCGCCATGGCGCTCGTGGTCGGCGGCGAGCTCGGCGCGGCGCGCAAGGCCTACGACTGGCTGGCCGGCACGCAGGCGCCCGACGGCTCGTGGGCCACCTCGTGGGACCAGCTGCGGGTGCTCGACGCGACCGTCGACGTCAACCAGTGCGCCTACGTCGCGGTCGGCGTGTGGCAGTGGTGGCTCGAGACGGGCGACCGGTCGCTCGTCGACACGATGTGGCCGGTCGTGCGGCGCGCGCTCGACCTGGTGCTGCGCATGCAGGCGCCGGAGGGGCACGTGCACTGGTCGCGCGGGCCGGAGGGCGACGTGCGCCACGACGGCCTGCTGACCGGGTCGTCGTCGATGTACCAGTCGCTGCGGTGCGGCATCGCGCTCGGCGAGCTGGTGGGCGACGCGCAGCCCGACTGGGAGCTGGCCGCCGGGCAGCTGCAGCACGCCGTCGCGCACCACCCCGAGGTCTTCCTCGACAAGAGCCGCTTCTCGATGGACTGGTACTACCCGGTGCTCGGCGGCTGCCTGCGCGGCGAGGCCGGGCAGGCGCAGCTCGCGTCCCGCTGGGAGGAGTTCGTGGTGCCGGGCTACGGCATCCGCTGCGTCGCCGACCGGCCGTGGGTCACCGGCGCGGAGACCGCCGAGCTGGTGCTCGCGCTCGTCGCGCTCGGCGACGACGACCGCGCGCGCCGGCTGCTGTCGGAGGTGCAGCACCTGCGCCACGACGACGGGTCGTACTGGACGGGCCTGGTCTTCGACGAGGGCGTGCGGTGGCCCGGGGAGCGGTCGTCCTGGACGTCGGCGGCGATGGTGCTGGCGGCCGACGCGCTCGCCGGCGGCACGTCGCGGGCGCTGTTCACCGGCGACGACCTGCCGACCGGCGTGCTGCTCACCTCCTGCGCGTACGAGCCCTGCACGGCCCGCGGCTAGCGGCGCCTCAGCCCTTCAGCACCCGCACGGCCTGCGCGCCGCGGGCGGTGCGCGCCCAGACGTCGCCGCGCTCGAAGCGCCGGTCGACCACCAGGCCGTCGGCCAGCAGCGTGCGCGCGGCCGCCGCCGGCGCGGCGACGCCCGCGAGCTCCGCGACCTCGGCCAGCGAGAGCCCGGGGTGGCCGCTGACGGCCAGGAGCAGGCGGGCGGCGTCGCTGCCGGCCGGCGGCACGCGCAGGGCCAGCCGCGCGAGCGCGATGTCGGCGAGGGCCGCGAGGTCGCCGTCGAGGGTCGGCCGCAGCGCCTCCAGGGCCGCGGCGTCCTGCGCGAGCAGGGCGTCCAGCAGCCGGGTGATCACGTGACGGGCGCGCCCGTGCGCCGCAGCACCCGCAGCGAGCCGGTCACGCGCTCCTCGACGAACGCCCCGGAGCCGGTCGCGCGCTGCACGACGTGCCACGGCGGCCGGCCGCCGTCGGCGGGGTCGGGGAAGACGTCGTGCACGGCGAGCAGCCCGCCCTCGACGACGTGCGGCGCGAAGGCGGCGTAGTCGTGCTGGGCCACCTCCTCGGTGTGGTTGCCGTCGAGGAACAGCAGCTGCACCGGCGAGGCCCACCAGCCGGCGACCTGCTGGGTCGTCGCGGCGAGCACGCTGACGACGTCGTCGAGCCCGGCGTCCCACAGGGCGTGCCGCAGCGACGGCAGCGTCTCGAGGCGGCTGGTGTGCGGGTCGACGAGCGAGGCGTCGTGCCACTCCCAGCCCGGCTGGTTCTCCTCCGAGCCGCGGTGGTGGTCGAGGGTCACCAGCTGCGCGCCGCGGGCGCGGGCGGCGGCGCCGAGGTGGACGGTCGACTTGCCGCAGTAGGTGCCGACCTCCAGCCACAGCCCCGGCTCCGCCGTCAGGGCCGCCGCGTGCAGCGCGTCGCCCTCGTCGACGGGCAGGAAGCCCTTGGTGGCGGCGGCGACCTCGGCGTACGGGGAGGGCAGGCTCACCGGGGGAGTGTGCCAGCCAGGTCGTCGGCGGCCGCGCGGGGCCGGGGCAGCACGGGCGTGCGGACGTGGGCGCCGACGTACGCCCGCGAGCGGGTGCGGGCGGCGCGGTGCACGCCGGCCTCGGCGACGGGGCGGCGCCGCGCCCGGGCGGCCAGCACGAGCAGCAGGGCCCCGGCCCACAGCAGCAGGCCGGGGCCGCGCAGCGTGCCGCGGGCGACGGCGACGGCCCTGCCGGCCAGCACGCTCTCGGCCCGCACCTCGGAGAAGCCGCCGCTGTCGAGGTCGAGCACCCACGGGTCGGGCGCCGCGTTGGCGTCGCCCTGCGTGCGCACGGCCGTGCCGGTCGGCGACGGCTCGAGCGACAGCACGCGGTGCAGCACCGGCGCGCCGTCGTACGGCGGCGGCGGCACGAACATCACCACGTCGCCGACGGCCACCGACGACGAGGCCACCGGGCTGACGGCGACCAGCGTGCCCACCGGGTAGCGCGGGGTCATCGAGCCGGTGAGCACCGGCTGCAGCCTGAGGTGCCCGGTGGCGACGAGGGCCGCGAGCCCGAGCAGGCCGACCGCGAGCAGCGCGAGGAGCGGGCCGACGAGGCGGCGCACGGCGCTCACCCGGCGGTCCGGTCGCGCGCGGACTCGGGCAGGCGCGGCTGCGCGGTCGGCGTGGCCGTGACGGTCGCCGTGTCGCCGAGGCCGACCACGCCGCCGTTCAGGACGACCTCCAGGTGCACGGTGCCGGCGGTGGCGAGGGAGCCGAGGGGGACGGTGACGCCGAGGCCGACCGGGGTCGACGCCTGCAGCACCGTCGCGCCCGCGCCGCAAGCGGGCGTCGGGCACAGCCGGACGCGCACGGACGTCAGCGCGTTGAGCGCGGTCACCCGCAGCGCCCAGGTGGCCGGTGCGCCCGAGCTGGTGAGCGTGACGCTCCGCGTCGCGGAGCCGAGCCCGACGAGCGAGAGGGGCACGGCGACGCCGAACGAGGGCGCGTAGGCGGCCGGGCTGGTGGCGCCCCCGGACCACGCGCCGCCGAGCGCGGCCATGCCGTACGACCCGGTGGTCGCGCTGCGGCTCTGCGTCCAGGCAGCGCGGACGCCGTCGCCGGGGAGGCCGGCCACCGCGACCGACAGCGCCAGGGCGGCGCCGAGCGCGGGCAGCCCGGAGGGGCGCCGGTGCGCCCGGCGCCCCTCACGGGTGCTGCTCATGCGGTGCGTGCCCTCCTGCGGTCAGCGCCGGGCCGCGTCAGCCCTCGGTGCGGTCCTGGCCGGCGCGCGTGGCGCCGGTGATGGTCGCGGTGACGGTGCCCGTGGTGCCCTGGAAGGTCGCCTGGACGGCGTTCTCGGGGAGGGCGAGCGTGTAGCGGAGCTCCTGGGTGGCGCCCGGCGCGAAGGAGCCGAGCGAGACCGAGCCGGTCGGGGCGCCGGCCGCGCGCACCGGCGACCAGCTCAGGCAGGTGCCGAGGTCGACGATGTCGGCGCAGCGGTCGACCTTGACGGTCAGGCCGCCCGCGGCGGTGAGCGCCCCGCTGCCGGACAGGGCCAGCGTCATCTCCTGCGCGATGCTGCCGGTGTTCTGGACGCTGCGGTAGCGGTAGGCGAAGTCGCCGGGCAGCAGGTTGGAGACGGCGGTGCTGAAGACGCTGCCCGGCACGTCGGCGCCGGTCTGCGTCACGGTGGCGGCGGCCTGCGTGCCGGTCGTCGAGGTGGAGGTGGACGTCCAGGCGGCGTAGGCGCCGGCCCCGACGAGGGCGGTCGCGGCGAGCGCGACGGCGGCCGCGCCGGTGCTGACGCGGGGGAGCGAGGAGGGGGCGCGGGACGGGGCGGCGTGGGTCGACAACGGGACTCCTGTGGGCGGGCCACAGGCGGTCCGTGGCGGTGCTGCTCCTTCGGCCGTCACGCAGCGTGACGTTGAGCGACCAGGTCGAAGATGGTCACGACGGGCCATGACCCCGCCGACCGGCTGCGCCCGTCCGGCGGCTAGCGTCGCCCGCCGACCGCCCGACCAGCCCAGGAGCGCCCGTGTCCGACCACCCCGTGACCGTCGAGCTGGACGGCCACGTCCTGCTCATCGGCGTCGACCGCCCCGCCAAGCGCAACGCCTGGGACCTCGCCACGATGGCCGGCGTCGCCGCCGCCTACGAGCGGCTGGCCGACGACGACGAGGCCCGCGTCGGCGTGCTGTTCGGCCACGGCGAGCACTTCTCCGCCGGTCTGGACCTCGCGCAGGTGTCGCCGGCGCTCGAGGAGCACGGGCCCGTGGTGCTGTCCGGGCAGGGGCGCTTCGACCCGTACGGCGTGTGGGGCGCGCAGGTGCCCAAGCCGGTCGTCATGGCGGTGCAGGGGCTGGCGTTCACGCTGTCGATCGAGCTGGCCCTGGCCTGCGACGTCGTGGTGAGCGCCGACGACGTGCGCTTCCGCCAGCTGGAGATCGGGCGCGGCATCCTGCCGTTCGGCGGCGCCACCATGCGCGCCGCGACGCAGCTCGGCTGGGGCAACGCGATGCGCTGGCTGCTCACGGCCGAGGAGTTCGGCGCGGCCGAGGCGCTGCGCATCGGGCTCGTGCAGGAGGTCGTGCCGGCGGGCCAGCAGCTGCAGCGGGCCACCGAGATCGCCCGCACCATCGCCGCGCAGGCGCCGCTCGGCGTGCAGGGCACGCTCGCCAACGCGCGCCTCGCGCTGCGCGACGTCGAGCAGGCCAAGGAGCACCTCACCGGCCTGCTGCCCGGCATCCTCGCCAGCGAGGACGCCAAGGAGGGCGTGCAGAGCTTCCTCGAGCGCCGCGAGGCGCGGTTCACGGGGAAGTAGGGCTCACCAGCCCCGCGCGCGCCACTCCGGCAGCGACGGCCGCTCGGCGCCGAGCGTGGTGTCGGCGCCGTGCCCCGGGTAGACCCAGGTCTCGTCCGGCAGCACGTCGAACAGCTTCGCGGTCACGTCGTCGAGCAGGCTGGTGAAGCGCTGCGGGTCCTTCTCGGTGTTGCCGACGCCGCCGGGGAACAGGCTGTCGCCGGTGAAGGCGTGCGGCCGCTCCGGGTCGCCCTCCCACACCAGCGCCACCGAGCCGGGCGTGTGCCCGACGAGGTGCACGACGCGGACCTGCTGCTGCCCGACCTCGACGACCTCGCCGTCGACCAGCAGCCGGGTCGCCTCGACCGGCAGGTCGTCGGCGTCGTTGGCGTGCACGAGCACCGGCGCGCCGGTCGCCTCGACGACCTCGGCGAGCGCCTGCTGGTGGTCCCAGTGGCCGTGCGTCTCGACGACGCCGACGAGCCGGCCGTCGCCGACCAGCTCGAGCAGCCGCGGGGCGTCGCCGGCGGCGTCGACGAGCAGCGTGTCGCCGGTCTGCGTGCAGCGCAGCAGGTAGCAGTTGTTGGTGAAGGGCGGCGTGCAGACCTTCGTGATGCGCAGGCCGGGCGCCTCGCGGACGTCCGCGGGGCCGCCCTGCTCGACCTGTCCGGTGTAGGTCACACGTCCTCCAGGAAGTGGGATGTCGGAGGCCGACGTTAGCCTCGTGGATGAGGCTTCCCCGCCCTCTCTCGACCTGACAGGACCCCATGGCTGACCGCCTCGTCGTGCGCGGAGCGCGCGAGCACAACCTCAAGGACGTCTCGCTCGACCTGCCGCGCGACGCGCTCGTCGTGTTCACCGGCCTGTCCGGCTCCGGCAAGTCGAGCCTGGCCTTCGACACGATCTTCGCCGAGGGCCAGCGGCGCTACGTCGAGAGCCTGTCGTCGTACGCGCGGCAGTTCCTGGGGCAGATGGACAAGCCCGACGTCGACTTCATCGAGGGCCTGTCGCCCGCCGTCTCGATCGACCAGAAGTCGACGAACCGCAACCCGCGGTCGACCGTCGGCACCGTCACCGAGGTCTACGACTACCTGCGCGTGCTGTTCGCCCGCGCCGGCACGCCGCACTGCCCGGTCTGCGGCCGCGTCATCGCCCGCCAGCAGCCCAGCCAGATCGTCGACCAGATCATGGCGCTCGAGGAGGGCAGCCGCTTCCAGGTGCTCGCGCCGGTGATCCGCGGCCGCAAGGGCGAGTACGTCGACCTGTTCGCCGACCTGCAGACCAAGGGCTACAGCCGCGCCCGCGTCGACGGCGTCGTGCACCCGCTCACCGACCCGCCGAAGCTCAAGAAGCAGGAGAAGCACACGATCGAGGTGGTCATCGACCGCCTCGCCGTCAAGGAGTCGGCCAAGCGCCGCCTCACCGACTCGGTCGAGACCGCGCTGCGGCTCGGCGACGGCCTCGTCGTGCTCGAGTTCGTCGACCTGCCCGAGGACGACCCGCACCGCGAGCGGACGTACAGCGAGCACCTCGCCTGCCTCTACGACGACCTGTCGTTCGAGGAGATGGAGCCGCGGTCGTTCTCCTTCAACGGCCCGTACGGCGCCTGCCCCGACTGCCACGGCCTCGGCACGCGCAAGGAGGTCGACCCCGAGCTGGTCGTCCCCGACCCGAGCAAGAGCTTCGACGAGGGCGCCCTGCACCCGTGGAGCAGCGGCCACAACCAGGAGTACTTCGGGCGCCTGGTCTCGGCGCTCGGCGACGCGCTCGGCTTCACCCTGCGCACGCCGTTCGAGAAGCTCACGAAGGCCCAGCAGAAGGCCGTGCTGCACGGGCACGAGACCGAGGTCCACGTCCGCTACAAGAACCGCTACGGCCGCCAGCGCAGCTACTACACGCCCTACGAGGGCGTCATCCCGTTCCTCGTGAGGCGCCACAGCGAGGCGGAGTCCGAGGTCAGCCGCGAGCGCGTCGAGGGCTACATGCGCGAGGTGCCCTGCCCGACCTGCAAGGGCGCCCGGCTCAAGCCCGAGGTGCTCGCCGTGACCCTCGGCGGCAAGTCGATCGCCGACGTCTCGGCGCTGTCGATCGTCGACTGCGCGCAGTTCCTGCGCGGCCTCGAGCTCGACGCCCGGCAGGCCATGATCGCCGAGCGCGTGCTCAAGGAGGTCAACGCCCGGCTGGGCTTCCTGCTCGACGTCGGCCTGGACTACCTCTCGCTCGGCCGCAACGCCGGCAGCCTGTCCGGCGGCGAGGCCCAGCGCATCCGGCTCGCGACGCAGATCGGCTCGGGCCTCGTCGGCGTGCTCTACGTGCTCGACGAGCCGAGCATCGGCCTGCACCAGCGCGACAACCGCCGGCTCATCGACACGCTCGTGCGCCTGCGCGACCTCGGCAACACGCTCATCGTCGTCGAGCACGACGAGGACACCGTGCGCGCCTCGGACTGGGTCGTCGACGTCGGCCCGGGCGCCGGCGAGCACGGCGGGCAGATCGTCGTCAGCGGCACGGTCGAGGAGCTGCTCGCCAGCGAGGACTCCGTCACCGGCCAGTACCTCTCGGGCCGCAAGGAGATCGCCGTGCCCGAGGTGCGGCGCCCCCGCACGCCCGGCCGCGAGCTCAAGGTCGTCGGCGCCCGCGAGCACAACCTGCGCGACGTGTCGGTGGCCTTCCCGCTCGGCCAGCTCGTCGCCGTCACCGGCGTCTCCGGCTCGGGCAAGTCGACGCTCGTCAACGACATCCTCGCCGCGGTGCTGGCCAACCAGCTCAACGGCGCGCGCCACGTGCCCGGCCGGCACACCCGGGTCAACGGGCTCGAGCACCTCGACAAGGTCGTGCGGGTCGACCAGTCGCCGATCGGCCGCACCCCGCGCTCCAACCCGGCGACGTACACCGGGGTCTTCGACCACATGCGCAAGCTGTTCGCCGAGACGACCGAGGCCAAGGTCCGCGGCTACCTGCCCGGGCGCTTCTCCTTCAACGTCAAGGGCGGCCGCTGCGAGGCGTGCGCCGGCGACGGCACCATCAAGATCGAGATGAACTTCCTGCCGGACGTCTACGTGCCGTGCGAGGTCTGCGGGGGAGCGCGCTACAACCGCGAGACCCTCGAGGTGCACTTCAAGGGCAAGACGATCTCCGAGGTGCTCGACCTGCCGATCGAGGAGGCCGCCGAGTTCTTCGAGGCCGTGCCGGCGATCAGCCGCCACCTCAAGACGCTCGTCGACGTCGGCCTGGGCTACGTGCGGCTCGGCCAGCCCGCGCCGACGCTGTCCGGCGGCGAGGCGCAGCGCGTCAAGCTCGCGGCCGAGCTGCAGAAGCGCCAGACCGGCCGCACGGTCTACGTGCTCGACGAGCCGACGACCGGCCTGCACTTCGAGGACATCCGCAAGCTGCTGCTCGTGCTCGGCCGGCTCGTCGACCAGGGCAACTCGGTGATCGTCATCGAGCACAACCTCGACGTCATCAAGACGGCCGACTGGGTCATCGACATGGGCCCCGAGGGCGGCTCGGGCGGCGGCACCGTCGTCGCCCAGGGCACGCCCGAGCAGGTCTCGACGGTCGAGGCCTCGCACACCGGCCGCTTCCTCGCCGACGTCCTGCGCGGCCGCGAGGCCGCGAAGGCCCCCGGCGCGGCGCGCCCCAAGGCGCCCCGCAGGAAGCTGGCCGCCGCCGCCCGCTGAGGCGGGCGCGCGCCCCGTCCCGTCCCGGACGGGACGTGATCGGGCGGCTGTGCTGCCGTCCCGGCGCCGAGACCGCAGCACGGCCGCTCGATCACCAGCGGTGGCCGGCGGCCCCGCCGCGTGCCCCGCTCAGCCCTCGCGCTGCAGGCGCTCCACCAGGGCGTCGACGGCCGCGTCGACGGCCGCGCCGGCCGCCTCGCCGCCGCTCGGCACCTGGCGGTCGGTGAGGGCGAGGAACTCCGCGACCACCGGCCGGGGCAGCGAGATGCACGCCGGGCGGCCGTACCGCTCGAGCTCGAGCCAGACGCGGTCGCGGATGTCGTCGGGCCAGATGCGCACGACGCCGTCGCCGGTGCGCTCCTCGAGCCCGTAGCGCAGGAA
>CANKBT010000029.1 GCA_947479995.1 Frankiaceae bacterium
GCCTCGCGCGCGTGGGTCTGGCTCAGGTGCACCTCGACGAGCGGCGCGGTGAGGGCGGCGCACGCGTCGCGCAGCGCGTACGAGTAGTGCGTCCAGGCCGCGGGGTTGAGCACGACGGGCGTGCGGGCGTCGGCCGCCTCGTGCAGCCAGCCGAGCATCGTGCCCTCGTCGTCGGTCTGGCGGACCTCGACCTCGGCGCCGGCGTCGGCTCCCGCCTGCACGCACAGCGCGGCGAGCTCGTCGTGGGTGGTCGTGCCGTAGACCTCCGGCTCGCGGGTGCCGAGCCGGCCGAGGTTGGGGCCGTTGAGGACGAGGATCACAGGTGGACCGTAGTGCCGCGGTCGCGCCGGACCTCCTCGTACGCCGCGACGAGCAGCGACGGGTCGGGGTCGTCGAGCACGCGCGCGCGGGCGAGGGCGTCGAGCACGATGAAGCGCAGCCGGCTGCCGCGCGCCTTCTTGTCGACGGCCATGGCGGCGTGCAGGCGCTGCCAGTCGCCGGCGTACGAGGTGGGCAGGCCGACCAGGTCGAGCACGGCGCGGTGGCGGTCGGCGGTCGCGTCGTCCAGGCGGCCGGCGAGGCGGCCGAGCTCGGCGGCGAAGACCAGGCCGACGCTCACCGCGGCGCCGTGGCGCCACCGGTAGTCCTCGACCTTCTCGATGGCGTGGCCGAGCGTGTGGCCGTAGTTGAGGACCTCGCGGCCAGCGGCCTCGCGCAGGTCCTCGCCGACGACGGCGGCCTTGACGGCGATGGCGCGCTCGACGAGCTCGCGGGTGTGCGGGCCGTGCGGCGTCTGCGCGCCGGCGGGGTCGGCCTCGACCAGCTCGAGGATGCGCGGGTCGTGCGTGAAGCCGACCTTGATGGTCTCGGCGAGCCCGGCGACGTAGTCGTGCTTCGGCACGGTCTCGAGCGCCGCGAGGTCGCACAGCACCGCGGCGGGCGGGTGGAAGGCGCCGACGAGGTTCTTGCCGGCGGCGGTGTTGACGGCCGTCTTGCCGCCGACGGCGGCGTCGACCATGCCGAGCAGGGTGGTGGGCAGGTGCACGACCGGCACCCCCCGCAGCCAGGTGGCGGCGACGAAGCCGGCGAGGTCGGTCGTCGCGCCGCCGCCGACCGCCACGACGGCGTCGGTGCGCGTGAAGCCCACCTGGCCGAGGACGTCCCAGAGGTAGGCGGCGACCTTGAGGTCCTTGCTCTTCTCGCCGTCGGGCACCTCGACGGCGATGGCCTCGAAGCCCGACGCGAGCAGGTCCTCGCGGACGGCCTCGCCGGTGGTGCGCAGCGCGGCCGGGTGCACGACCGCGACCCGCTGGCTGCCCTGCAGGACGGGCGCGAGCTCGCCCAGCAGGCCGTGGCCGACGACCACGTCGTACGGCCGCTCGCCCTTCACGGCGATGCGGGTGGGGGTGCTCGCGTCGGTCACGGGAGGCTCCTCACGACGTCGTCGGCGACGTCCTCGGGCGTGCGGCCGTCGGTGTCGACAACGGCGGTGGCGACCTCGGCGTAGAGCGGCGCGCGCTCGGCGAGCAGCGTGCGCAGGGTCGCGCGGGGGTTGAGCGCGAGCACCGGGCGGGTGCCCGACAGGCCGGTGCGGTCGGCCGCGGCGGCCAGCCCGACCTGCAGGTGCACGACGTGGTGGCCGGCGAGCAGCGCGCGGGTCTCGGCGGCCAGCACCGCTCCCCCGCCGAGGCTCAGGACGCCGTCGTGCTCGGCGAGCGCCGTGGCGACGGCGGCCCGCTCGAGGGCGCGGAAGTGCTCCTCGCCGTGGGCGTAGAACACGTCGGCGATGCTCGTGCCGGCGGTGGCCTCGACGTCGGCGTCGGTGTCGCGGAAGGCCACGCCGAGCCGGTCGGCGACGAGCGTGCCGACCGTCGTCTTGCCGGCACCCGGCGGGCCGACCAGGACCAGCCGCGGGCGGGTCACCGGATCGTCAGGCTCTTGAGGTAGGCCTCGCAGTTGCGGCGGGTCTCCTCGACCGAGTCGCCGCCGAACTTCTCGAGCGCCGCGTCGGCGAGCACGAGCGCCACCATCGCCTCGGCGACCACGCCGGCCGCGGGGACCGCGCAGACGTCGCTGCGCTGGTGGTGCGCCTGCGCCTGCTCGCCGGTGGCGGTGTCGATGGTGCGCAGCGCGCGGGGCACCGTGCTGATCGGCTTCATCGCGGCGCGCACGCGCAGCACCTCGCCGGTCGTCATGCCGCCCTCGGTGCCGCCGAGGTTGCCGCTGCTGCGGGTGAGGTCGCCGTCGGCGCCGCGGACGATCTCGTCCATCGCCGCGCTGCCGCGGCGGTGCGCGACGTCGAAGCCGTCGCCGACCTCGACGCCCTTGATCGCCTGGATGCCCATGAGCGCGGCGGCGAGCCGGCTGTCGATGCGGCGGTCCCAGTGCACGTACGAGCCCAGGCCCGGCGGCAGGCCGTAGGCCAGCACCTCGACGACGCCGCCGAGGGTGTCGCCCTCCTTGTGGGCCGCGTCGACCTCGGCGACCAGCCGCTCCCCCGCCTGCGGGTCGAGCACCCGCACCGGGCTGGCGTCGACGGCCGCGAGGTCGTCCGGCGTCGGCAGCGCGCCGGGCGGCACCTCCGCGCTGCCGATGCTCACGACGTGGCTGAGCACCTCCACGCCGTACGCCTGGCGCAGGAAGGCCTTGGCGACGGCGCCGAGCGCGACCCGCGCCGCGGTCTCGCGGGCGCTGGCCCGCTCGAGCACCGGCCGGGCGTCGTCGAAGCCGTACTTCTGCATGCCGACGAGGTCGGCGTGGCCCGGCCGGGGCCGGGTGAGCGGGGCGTTGCGCGCCAGGCCCTCGAGCGCCTCGGCCGGCACCGGGTCGGGCGACATGACCGTCTCCCACTTGGGCCACTCGGTGTTGCCCACCCGCACCGCGAGGGTGCCGCCCTGCGTGAGGCCGTGGCGCACGCCGCCGAGGAACTCCACCTCGTCGCGCTCGAACGCCATGCGCGCGCCCCGGCCGTGGCCGAGGCGGCGCCGCGCCAGCTCGTCCGCGACGTCGGAGGTGGAGGTGGAGACGCCGGCGGGGAGCCCCTCGAGCGTCGCCATGAGGGCGGGCCCGTGGGACTCCCCAGCGGTCAACCAGCGCAGCATGCGCCCAGTCTGCCAGTGCTAGAGCACCGGCTGCGTCTCGCCGACCGCGAACGAGAGCGGCGCGGAGTCGCCGACCTGCACGAGCACGCGCTGCTGGCCCTCGACGTCGGTGATGGCCAGCACCACGAGCTCCCCCGACCGGCCGAACCGCTGGTTCGGGACGACGGTCTGCTGGACGCCGTCGACGTCGAAGGTGGCGCTGCCGACGTCGCCCGCGGCGGGCAGGGCGAAGGACTTCAGGGTCAGCGGGTACTGCACCGTCCCGGTGGTCGCGCCCGGCACGAGAGCCGTGCCGCCGTCCGGTGTGGTCACCGCGGTCCCCGACGTGGTCGTGGTCGCCGTGCTGGTGGCCGGCTCGACGTACAGGGCCTTGAAGGGGTTGCGCCCGGTCTCGACCGACGCCTCCGCCGGCAGGGCCACCGCCGCGACGGGCGGGGGCGCGGCGGCGGCGGCAGCGGCGGGCCGGCTGGCGTTCGGGGGCGGACCGCTGTCGAGCTCCTCCTCGCCGCCTCCGAGGAACAGGAAGCCGGCGGTGCCGAGCACGAGTGCGGCCAGGCCGCCGGCCAGCGCCAGCACGCGCTTGTCGCGGCCGGCCTCCTCGGCCACCTCCTGCTCGAGGGGCGGCGCCAGGGTGTTCTGCGACATCTCGATCTCCTACTGGGCCGGGGCGGCGGGGACGGAGGCGGCCGGGGCGGCCGCGCTGGGAGCGGCCGCCGTGGCAGCCGCCGGGGAGGCGGCAGCCGCGCCCGCCGTGGGCAGCGGGACGGTCGGCGCGGCGAAGACCTCTGCCGAGATGGAGCCGTTGAGCTGGCTGCCGTCGTCGACCGTCGCGTCCGTGGTGTCCGTCGGGCTCTCGCCCGGCGTGATGTTGAGGCCGGTGACGCGCAGGGCACGCGTGAGCTGCTCGAGCTCGGCGACGAACTGCTCGATCTCGAAGTACGTGCCGGAGACCTTGATCTCCAGCGGCATGACCAGGGCGCCGGTGAGGGCCGGGGCTGCGGTCGTCGACGCCCCTGCGGCGTCGACCGAGGGTGCCGCGGCGACGGTCGGCGACGCGGCCGTGGAGCCGGCTGCCGGGACGGCGGTCGCCGCGGTCGGCGCACCGGGCACCAGGGCGACGAACTCCGCGCCGCTGGCCTCGCCGGCTGCGGTGAGCGCCCGGATCAGGGCGGGCAGTGCCGGGTTGTCCGGGATCTTCGCCGCCACGGCGGCCAGCGCCGCCTGCTGCTGCGGGAGCTCCTTGGACTGCGCCTTGAGCACCTGGATCTCGTTGCGCAGGGCGGTGTTGCGGGACTCCTGCTCCTCGGCGGAGGCCGTCAGCTCAGCTGCCTCGCTGCGGGCGGGCGAGATGAGCAGGAACCACCCGCCCGCGGCGATGGCCACGGCGGCCAGCGCGGTGAGCGCGACCCACTGCTTGAGCTTGTCCATCTCAGCTTCCCGTCTGCGTGTAGCGGTTCGAGAGGGCCTGCGGCGTCAGCACGACGCTCGTGGACCACTCGACCGTCGGCCGCTGGCCGATGAGCGTGCTCTCGCTGCTGTCGAGGTAGGGGACGGCGAAGCCGCTCTGCCGCGAGAGCGCGTCGAGCCAGTTGGCGACCTGGTCGTGCTCGAAGGCGATGCCGGTGAACGAGACGGTGCCGATCGTCCCCGTGCCGTCGTCCGGCGTCTGCGCGAAGGTGACGTCGGTCAGCCACACGCCCTCGGGGATGGACAGCGACATGTCGTTGAGGAAGCGGGAGTAGCGCACCTCGCTGCCCATCGCCTGCACGAGCATCTGCTGGGCGGCGGCGGCGCGTGCGTACACGGCCGTCACGTCGGCGAACTGCGCCTTCTCGCGCTGCAGCGAGCTCTCCGTCTGCTCGGCCGACGCCAGCGTGGTCTCGGCGTCGCCGACCGCGCCGGTGGCCGAGAGGTACAGCAGGCCCGTGCCGGCCAGGGCCAGGACGAGGGCGCCGGCGAGGCCGGACTGCACGCGGCGGAAGCGCGCGCGCTCGGCGATCTCGGGCGGCAGGAGGTTGACCTTGGGCAGCGACTCGAGGCCACCGCCCAGCAGGCGCGTCTCGGCGGCGAGGTCGGTCATGGCACTCACGAGGCCACCCCCAGGGCGAGGCCGACCGGGACGGTGACCATGGGCTCGACGTAGGACAGCTGCTCGTCCGTGAGGCCGGTCTTGCCGACCTGCAGGAGCGACAGGGGGTGGCCGGCGACGACCGGGAGGCGCGTCGCGGCGGAGAGGCGCTCGGCGAGGCCGCCGAGGCGGGACCCGCCACCGGAGAGGACGACCCGGCTGATGCGGGACGCCCCGCTCTGCGCGGCGAAGTAGTCCAGGGAGCCGCGGACCTCCTCGATGAGGGCGCTGCCGCTGGTCTCCAGGGCACGGGCGGCGGGGTGCGCCTCCCCGGCGCCGGCGACGACGGCGAGCGCGGACGACTGCTTGATCGCCTCCGCCTCGGAGCCGCCGACGCCCATGCGCTCGGCGACGGCGTCGGTGATGTCCTCCCCGCCCATGAGCAGGATGCGCACGAAGCGGGGCACGCCGCCCTGGTGGACGACGATGTTCGTGACGCCGGCACCGACGTCCACGAGCGCCTCCGCGCCACCGAGGCCGCTGTCGGCGTGGGCCGTCGCGCGGAGCACCGCGAAGCTCGTCAGGTCGACCATCGACGGCGTCAGGCCGGCCCTGGTGACGGCCTCCAGGCTGGTGGAGACCATCTCCCGGGCCGCGGCCACGAGCAGCACCCGCAGCACCCGCGTGCCGCTGTCGGACGTCAGCTCCTCCAGCGGGTGGAAGTCGAGGATGGCCTGCTCGACCGGCATGGGGATGTAGTCCTGCACCTGGAAGGCGAGCGACTTGCGCAGCTCGGCGACGGGCAGCCACGGCAGGTCCACCTGGCGGACGACGACGCGCTGGTTGGCCACGCCGACCGCGACCTTCTTGCTGCTGAACTTCGCCTGCGCCCACAGCTGCTTGAGCGCCTCGGCGACGGCGTCGACGTCGACCACCTCGCCACCGCGGACCGCGCCCTCGGGGAGGGCCACCTGCCCGAACCGCTCGAGCGTGATGCCGCGCTTGCCGAGCGTCAGCTCGGCCGCGCGCACGCCTGAGGTCCCGATGTCGAGACCCACCACTGGTCGTCCTGCCACTGCCATGGTCCCCTCAGCGCAGGGGCCGCATGGCCCCGGAGGCCGGTCGGTCGACCGGTGTCAAGAACAACCATCGGGCGCCCGGCAGGGGGGCTTGAGGGCCAGAGCGGGCGAGTTCGCTCCCGCGGTCACGTGCCGGTCGTCAGCTCCAGGTAGCCGTCGGCGAGCCCTTGCCCGCCGAGGACGGCCAGCAGGACGCCGAGCAGCATGAAGGGGCCGAAGGGCACCTTGCTCTTGCGCCCACCGCGGCCGGCGAGGACCAGGCCGATGCCCCAGAGCCCTCCCAGCAGGAACCCGGAGAACAGGCCCACCGCCCACGCGCCCCAGCCGAGCCATGCCGTGTAGGCGCCGAGCACGCCCGCCAGCTTGACGTCGCCGAAGCCCATGCCGGCCGGGTAGGCGAAGGCGAGCGCGAAGTAGACGGCGTACATGGCCGCCGCCCCCAGGCCCGCGCGGAGCAGCTCGCCGCTGTCGCTGCCGAGCAGGCTGGCCAGGCCGAGCAGCGCTGCCGTGACGACGTAGGACGGCAGGACGATGACGTCGGGCAGGCGCCGGACGTCGAGGTCGATCAGCGCCAGGGCCACCCCGACGGCCGCCAGGTACAGGTACGCGGGCAGCACCGCGTCGGCCCCGAAGCGGACGGCGAGGACGGCGAACAGCACGCCGGTCCCCGCCTCGACGAGCGGGTAGCGCGCGCTGATCGGCGCCGCGCAGTCGCGGCAGCGTCCGCGGAGCAGGACCCAGCCCAGCACCGGCAGGTTGTCGCGCGGGCGGACGGGGTTGCCGCAGCCGGGGCAGGCCGACGGCGGGCTGACGACCGACTCCCCCCTCGGCACGCGCCAGACGACGACGTTGAGGAAGGAGCCGATCATGAGCCCGACCAGGGCGACGAAGACCGCCAGGAGCGCTGTCACACGCGTTGTCTACCGGCTCGCGCCGGCCAGCCCGACCGCGCTCAGGGGGTCTCGACGACCTCGCGCTTGTACAGCACGTCCGAGGTGTACGACTTCACGGTGTTGCTGCCGGTGATGCCGAAGACCGGGAGCGGGCGGTAGTACGCGTCGGTCTTGTTGCTGATGGTGGCGGTGCCACCCGCGTAGACCTGGCCGTACAGCGTCGTCTGGTTCGCCTTGTCGACGTTGCACGGCGAGTACAGGAGCTCCTGCACGCTGGCGGCCATCGTCACCTGCTGGCTCAGGCTGATGCCCGGCACCGAGGTGCTGCACGTCGAGCCGAAGGGCTGGATGAGGTAGAGGTTGCGCACCTGGGAGGAGGAGGTCGACTCGAAGGTCATGCTCTGGCTCAGGTCGACGCCGCCGTCGGCGAAGACGGCCACGTCGGCACCGAGGCGCACGGTCTTGGTGTTCGTCGGGAAGGACAGGCGGCAGCTGGTGCGCAGCAGCGTCTTGCCGGCGGTCGAGGCGCGGTTCTCCAGCCACCACGCGGGGTCGCTGTCGTTCTTGGCGCCGCAGCTGTTGGCGACCTTGGTGGCGAAGCCCTGCGCCGTCCACGTGGCCAGCGTCGCGGGGTCCGCCTTGAGCTGCGGGAACGCCTGCGCCGGCGGGGCGGCCTGCGGCTGCAGCACGCACTTGCCCGCGTTGCTCGTGCAGTAGGCGGCCGGCGACACGACGCTCGCCCGCACCTTGCCCGCGACCGCGGCGCCGGTCATGGTCGCCGTGCGGCCGTTGCCGACGATGACGTCGCCCTGCACCTGCCCCCGCGAGCCGGTGAAGCCCTGCCCGGCGTGGGCGTTCACGTCGATGGTGCAGGTGCCGGTCATCGAGATGGTGCCCTGCGCGTAGACCGAGCCGCGGTAGTGCTGGTTGTTGGCGCAGGAGAAGTTGCCGTTGGTGTAGACGTCGGCGTCCGGCCCGTTCTGGCCGTACAGGTCGAAGTTGTTGGAGGCGACCACGCCCGCGTTGCCGAAGATGGCCTTGTTGAGGTCGTTGTCGAACAGCGGCTTGAGCTGCACCAGCGACTCGACCGACCGCGTGGTGGACGTCCCGCCGCCCGCGGGCGCGGCGATCGACGTGCCGCGGATCAGGGCGCGGGTGGCGACGAAGCCGGGGCTGAGCGGGCAGCCGGCGACGGTACCCGCCGCGTCGTAGTAGACGACCTCGGTCTGGATGACGAGGCTGTCCGGCCCGACCTCCACGTCCTCGCTCGTCGGCGCTCCTGCCCCGGTGCACGGCACGGAGGCGACGGACGCCTCCTGGATGGTCGACAGCGCGCGGTCGACCGCGCCCTCCGCCGTCGTCACGGCGGCCGACCGGGCGCGGTCGCGCCCGGTCGCGCGGTTGTCGCTCACCGCGACCGTGATCATCGTCGTCATCAGGGCCGTGGCCAGGCCGACCAGCGCCAGCGAGACGATGAGGGCAGCGCCCTCGTCGCGGCGGTCGGCCGGCCGGAGCCGCTGCAGGAAGGAGGTCAGCACGTCGGCTCCTCGTCAGACGGCGGGCGCCGGGCTGCAGAGCCCGCCGTCGTAGCCGTAGTTGGTGTTGCGCCCGGACACGGACGACGTCTGGACGGTCGGGGCCTCGCGACGGGCGTCGTCGGCCTCGAAGCGGACCTGCAGGTAGCGGCTGCTCGACGCGCTGGTCGCGCCGGCGAGCTTGAAGGGGTACGCGCTGGGCGCGAGGACCAGGCCCCGGGCCTGGGTCGTCCACGCGCTGAACTGGCCGTCGGTCTGCCAGCGCGGGGACCAGCTGCGGCTGCGGAGCATGGCGTGCGCCGGGTCCGCCGGGTCGGCCAGCACCTGCCACTGGACGCAGCGCTCGGTGCCGTTGGCCTGCGTGTAGACCCGCATGCAGGTGCCGGCGTCCGCGCCGTTGCCGGTGCAGCCGCCGCCGGTCTCCTGCGACGGGCTGTACAGCACGTTGCCCGAGCGCACCTGGCGGTCGATCTGCGCGACGGCCTGGCGCACCTCGAAGTTGGCGTCGGCACTGCCCTGCACGTCGCGGGTGTAGCGGCCGACGCCGATGAGGCCCTGGTAGACGATCACCGTGGCGATGCTGAAGACGAACATCGACACGAGGACCTCGACCAGCGTCAGCCCCCTGTCCTCGGAGGACCGGACGCGCGCCCACCGGCGCTGCAGGACGTCACGCACGGGACTACGCATCGAAGGCCGCCTTGAAGGAGGAGCGCGCGACGACCGACCCGAGGTCGACCGAGACGCCGAAGCGCGCGGTGCGCACCCCGTTGGTCGTGATGTCGTAGACGAGGTCGGCGCGCAGGGTGCTCGTCGGCGTCGCCGAGGCGGCGCAGGCCTCGCTCTTGCAGGTGGCGTCGGGCCGGGTGACGGTCGGCGCGAGCGCGGCGTCCGCGCCGGCGCGGAACGAGCCGGTGACCGTCACGACCGTCGTGACCCCGCCCTGGCCGTAGCGGCCGGTGACGGTGCCCAGGTCGACGGCCAGGTCGCTGGCCAGCCCGTTGATCGACTGCGACCGCACCGTGCGCGTCGTCGCGTCGTACCAGCTCACCGTGCCCGACGTCCGGTCGAAGGCCGGCGTCCGCGCGCCGAAGCCGCTCTCGGCGTACGCGCTCTCCGTCGTGCCGTCCAGGCTCAGCAGGGCACCGCCCCAGCCCGCCGGCACGGCGTCGCCGGACTGGCCCGCCGGCAGGCCGCCGACCATCACCGCGCCGAGCGAGCGGGTGACCTGGGCGCTCACGCAGCCGACGCCGGTGGCGGTCGGGCAGGCCGTCCCGCCCGCGCCGACGAGGCGGGCGACGGTGGCCCGGCTGTCGGCCGGCGCGGCGCCGACCTCGAGCAGGCGGAAGTTGGGGGCGCCGTTCGCGAGGGCGAGGTCGACGTAGGCGGGGCCGTTGACGGCCCGCACCCGGCTGGCCGCGCAGGGCCGGTTGAGGGCGTTCGCCAGGCCGGACCCGTTGCTGCCCACGCACGAGCTCGCCGTGCTGGCCGTGCGGGTGTCGGCGCCGCCGGTGTCGCCGGTCGTGGGCCGGGCGCTCAGGGTGCCCCCGGTCCCCGTGACGGGCACCGGGCTCGCCGACGCCTGCGTGAGGGGCGCGGAGGCCGCGCCGGTGTCCGTGGAGGACGGGTCGTCGTCGGCGGCGGCAGGGGCCTCCAGGCCACCGCTGCTCGTCAGCGCGCCGTCGGCCGTGCGCCGGACGCCGGTCGACGAGGCGGCTGCCGAGAGCTTGGTGAGCTGCTCGCTGCCGAGGGTGGCGCTCAGGCCGGGCAGGGCCAGGTCGAGCTCCTCGGCGCCGAAGCCCACGAGCGGGGCGCCCTTGTCGTCCGGGTTGAACAGCGTCACGCCGGCGTTGGTCAGGCCGGCGTCGGCGTTGAAGGACGCCTGGCACGAGCCGGCGTAGGGGTGGGTCGCGGACGACAGGCAGCGGCTCGGCGAGTAGGCCAGCGAGCGCTGCACCACGGTCTGCGTGCCGCGGCTGACCGGCGAGGTCCACGTGACGAGCACGGTGAGGTTGACGGCCTGCTGGGCGCCGCCGGCCGAGACGTACGTGACGACGCGGTAGGTGACGCCGTCGAGCGTCTGCGAGGTGACGTGCGGCGCGAGCGGTGCGTCACCGCCGGCCGGCAGGGCCGTCGCCTGCACGACGAGCAGCTCGTCGACGCCCTCGGACGGGATGCGCAGGCGCACCGAGCCGCCGCTGCTCCCGCAGGCCCCGCTGGCCGTCAGGTAGGTGCGGTCGGGGTGCCCGGTCTGGGTCGGCTTGAGGTCCGCGCAGTACATGCCGGCCTGCAGCTTGCGGGCGTCGATGGCGCGGAACTGCTCCATCTGGCTGGTCGCCAGCCCGGTGGCCGTCTGGCGCTGCTTGGACTGCGCCGCGCCCTTGAGGCTCGACAGCAGCGTGGAGATCAGGGCGCTCACCACGATGAGCGTGATGACCATGGCCACCGTCAGCTCGATGAGGGTGAAGCCCTCGTCGCTCCGCTGCGGGCCGAGGCGCCGGTCGAGGGCGCGGCGGAGGCGGATCACGAGCAGTCTCCTGGTTCGAGCCCGTCGAGGGCGGAGTAGCGGTACGTGCCGGTGTTGCCGGCCGGGTCGGTGAGCGCGACGCACCAGGTCTGCGCGCCGTCCAGGCCGGAGCTCGCGCCCGTGGCCGGCAGGCTGCTGCCGACGGTGAGGCGGGCGAACGTGCTGGACGAGCCGTCCGTGACGGCGATGCGGCCGGGCGTCGAGCCGTCGAGCACGACCGGGCCGGCGCCGCCGATCCAGTACGTCGCGACCTCCTTGCCCAGGTTGCTGACGTCCGCCTGGGTGGCCGAGTCGTGCGCGCGGCCGCGCTGGGTGAGGAAGACCGGGATCGCGATGGCGGCGAGCACGCCGAGGACCGTCATGACGACGAGCAGCTCCACGAGCGTGAAGCCGCGGTCGCCGCGCGCGTGCGGTGCGTCCACGGTGGTCCTCCTCTCCGGTGTCCGTGCAGGCTTCGACGCCGCCGAGGGCCGACTTGAGGGCCCGGTGGAGTCATGTGGCCGTGACCCCGGGGACGCCGAGAGGGCGGCCACCCCGTGGGGTGACCGCCCTCTGGCGTCCGGCCGGAGCCGGGTGGTGCGGGACTAGCAGCCGACGTTGTCGAGGCCGTTCGCCGAGTCGTAGCTCCAGGTCTCGTTGCCGTCGGAGCCCTGCGCGTTGTTGAACTCGACGCACCAGTCGGTGGCGCTGGCGAAGACGCTGTCGGCCGCGACGTAGGTGACGTTGTCGCTGGCCTTGCCGATGTCCTCGCCGTTGAGCGTGTAGCGGCCGCCGGCCTGGGCGACGGTGGGCGCCGTGGTGCCGTCGACGTAGAAGGTCGCGACCTCCTTGCCGACGGTGGAGGCGTCGGCCTTGGTCGCGCTGTCCTGCGCCTTGGCGCGCTGCGACAGGAACACCGGGATGGCGATGGCGGCGAGGATGCCGATGATGATCATGACGACCAGGAGCTCGATGAGCGTGAAGCCGCCCTCGTTCTCCTCCTTGGCCTTGCGCAGACGAGCGAGCATTGCAGTCCTCCTGGGACGGGATGAAGTGCGGATGGTGTGAGCCGCGCGGAGTGCTCGGACCTCTGCGCGGCCTCCCGTCTGGGAGGGCCGGCCAAGGCAGCTGGGCTGACTCCCGTGTGCAGGAGTCCCCTGGCTTTGCGACCCCGCCTCGCGGCGGGTGTGCCCTTGCTCGGTCGTGCGGCTCGTGTGACAACAATGGCTTCGGGCCGGCTGTCCGCGGGCTTGAGGAATTGCGCGAACTTCTTCTCGGAGGGCCCGAAGGGACTACGCCCAGCGGGCCGGCGGCGGCCGTACGGCGCAGCCCCGGGCGCCCGGACGGGTGCTCCGCCCGCCTGGCCGAGGGCCCGGCCGCGCGCCCCGGCGGGCGCCTCCGGGCCCGCTGGTGCGCCCGGCCGGGACGCTCGGCACGCGGGGCCGGCACGCGCCTCCGGGCCCGGGGACGCGACGAGGGCGGCGCCGACCCGTCGGGTCGACGCCGCCCTCGTGGCGGTGCGGGAGCGCAGCTACTCGATGAGCTCGAAGATCTTGAAGATGGGCATGTAGAGGGCGACGATCATGGAGCCGACGATGCCGCCGAGGAACGCGATCATCAACGGCTCGATGAGGGCCGTGAGCGACTCGGTGGTGGACTCGACCTCCTGGTCGTAGAACTCGGCGATCTTGCCCAGCATGGTGTCGAGGGCGCCGGTCTCCTCGCCGACCGCCATCATCTGCACCACCATCGGCGGGAACACGGGGTGCTCGGTCAGCGGAGCGGCCAGCGACTCGCCCTGGCGCACGCTCTCCTGCACCGCCCGGGTCGCCCGGGCCAGCACGACGTTGCCGGTGGTGTCGGCCACGATGTCCAGGCTCTGCAGGATCGGCACGCCGGACTTCATCATCGTGCCGAGGTTGCGCGAGAAGCGCGTGAGCGCGATCTTGCGGAACAGCTCGCCGAAGACCGGCAGCTTGAGCTTCAGCGGGTCGACCACGTTGCGCACGCGCAGGTCGTGCTTGACCTTCTTCCAGACGAACAGCCCGATCAGCGCGAGCACGACGAGCGGCCCGATGATGATCTTCAGGCTCGCCGAGAGGGCCACGAGCACCCGGGTCGGGAACGGCAGGGTGCCTCCCAGCGAGTCGAACAGCGACTCGAAGGTCGGGACGATGAACAGCAGCATGCCGATGACCGCGACGACGGCGATGCACAGGACGACGACCGGGTACGTCATCGCGCTCTTGACCTTGCCGCGCAGCCGGACCTCGGCCTCGTAGTTGTTCGCGATCTGCAGCAGCACCGCGTCGAGGAAGCCGCCGATCTCGCCGGCCTTGCACATGTTCACCATGAGCGGCGGGAAGGCGTCCTGGTGCTTGCTCATGGCGGCGGACAGCGACGAGCCGGTCTCGATGTCGTTGCGGACCTCGCCGAGGACCCGGGCGAGCTCCTTGTTCTCGGTCTGCTCGACCAGGATGCTCAGGGAGCGCAGCAGGGACAGCCCGCTGTTGATCATGGTCGCGAACTGGCGCGCGAAGACCGCGAGGTCCTTGAGCTTGACCTTGGGCTTGCCGAACCCCGGGATCTTGATCTCGGTGTTCATGCCGCCGCCGGTCTTGTCGATGCTGACCGGGGCGTAGCCCATCGTCTTCAGCTTCTGCGCGACCTGCGCGGGCGTCTCGGCGTCGATCTTGCCGGTCTTCATCTGCCCGCTCTTGTCGCGGACCTTGTACTCGTACGTGGCGGTAGCCATGGCAGCGCTCCTCAGCCTCGGCCGCAGAGCCGGTTGAAGTCCTCGACGTGGTGGCACTTCTCGAGCGCCGCGTCGTACGTGACCTTGCCTGTGCGGACCAGTTCAGCGAGGTGGCTGTCCATGGTCATCATCCCGTGCTTCGCCCCGGCCTGGAGGGCCGAGTAGATCTGGTGGGTCTTGCCCTCGCGGATGAGGTTGCGGATGGCGGGCGTCGCCGTCATGACCTCGACCGCGACGACGCGGCCCTTGCCGTCCGCGGTCTTGAGCAGCTGCTGGCAGACCACGCCCTGCAGCGCGCCGGCGAGCTGCACGCGCACCTGCTGCTGCTGCTCCGGCGGGAAGACGTCGATGACGCGGTCGATGGTCTGCGCGGCGTCCTGCGTGTGCAGCGTCGCCATGACCAGGTGACCGGTCTCGGCCGCGGTGAGGGCGATCTCGATGGTCTCGAGGTCGCGCATCTCGCCGACGAGGATGATGTCGGGGTCCTGGCGCAGCACGTGCTTGAGCGCGTTCTTGAACGACCAGGTGTCCTCGCCGACCTCGCGCTGGTTGACCAGGCAGCCCTTGTGGTCGTGGAGGAACTCGATCGGGTCCTCGACGGTCATGATGTGGTCGCGCCGGTTGCGGTTGGCCAGGTCGACCACGGCCGCCAGCGTCGTCGACTTGCCCGAGCCGGTCGGGCCGGTGACCAGCACGAAGCCGCGGGGCAGCATCGCGAAGTTGGCGACGGTCGGCGGGACGCCGAGGTCCTCGAGCTTCTTGATGTCGTACGGGATGAGGCGGAAGGCCGCGCCGAGGTTGTCCTTCTGGCGGTAGAGGTTGACGCGGAAGCGGGCCTTGCCCGGCAGCGAGTACGCGAAGTCCAGCTCGAGGGCCTCCTCGAACTTCTCGCGCTGCTTCTGCGACAGGACGGCGTACATCGTGTTCTGCACGGTCTGCGGCGTCAGCGCCTGGTGCCCGTCCAGCGGCACGAGGTGGCCGTTCTTGCGCACGGTCGGCGGGGCGCCGACGGACAGGTGCAGGTCCGAGCAGCCCTGGTCGAGCACCTCGACGAGCAGGTCCGACAGGAAGCTGCTGTCCTCGCTCGTGTCCTCGGCGCCGACGCGGACCGCCTGCTCGACGACCTGCTCGTGCGCGGGCACCGCCTCCTCGGGGGCGAGGCGCGCGACGTGGTCGGTGACCAGGGGCGGCAGCGCCGGCTCGGGCGCGTCCTCCGGGCGGGCGAGCACCGAGGTGGCGGCGGCGACCGGCGCGACCAGCGGCTGCGCGGGCGCGGCGACCGCCGGCGCGGCGACGGGCGCCGCCGGCACGGGCGGCGCGAC
>CANKBT010000030.1 GCA_947479995.1 Frankiaceae bacterium
CCCCGCAGGGCGGCGTCGCACCCGGCGCACAGCAGCGCGGCCGGCGCGCCGCAGCCCGGGCACAGCCGCGGCAGCACCAGGTCGACGAGGTCGGCGAGCACTCCCACCGCCGGAGCGTCGCCCGCGCGAGGGCGGGCCGGAAGGCCGGTGGCCGGGCTGTGGACTAGTCGGGGTAGCGGGGCCGCTCGCCGCCGTCGAGCGCCGACGTGAACGCCCCGCCGAGCTGGCCGCTGTAGGTCGTCGGCTGGCCGCCGCCGCCGGCCGTCGTGCCGACGAGCACCGGCGCGTCGCCGAGGGCGGCGACCGTCCGCGGCTCGACGGCCGCGACCAGCAGCCCGGTGCCGACCTGCGACGCGCCGTCGACGGAGAGCCGCACGAGCGGCGCGCGCTCGTCGTCGACGAGCACCGCCAGCTCGGTGTCGTCGACGAAGCCGACGTCGAGCGTGCCGCTCGTGCGCAGCCGGCGCAGGTCGGCGACCGACGGCGTGCCGTCGGGCGTGGCGGGGCGCACCCGGCCGACCCACAGCGCGCCGCCCGCGCCGACGAGCGCCAGGCGCGCACCGTCGCGCGACAGCCGCAGCACCGGCTCGTCGCCGAGCGCGGGCAGGTCGGCGACCGGCACCTGCTGCAGCGCGCCGCCGCGCACGACGAGCAGCGCCGGGTCGCTGCCGGTGCGCACGAGCCACGGCCCGTACGCGCCGTTGCCCCAGGTCGGGGAGCGCAGCCCGCCGGCCTGCCCGGCGGTGGTGAGCGGCCCGCCGGCCGGCCCGACGACGAGCGAGAGCAGCCCGCCCTCGACGCCGGTCAGGGCCGCGACGTCGCCGCTGCGCACGTCGACGGCGACGTCGCGCACGGTCGTGAGCTGCTGCAGCGCGACGGGCACCGAGCGCCCGTCGCCGAGCGCGCGCACGCGCCCCGCGAGCACGGCGAGACCGGTGCGGTCGTCGTCGCCGTCGAGCCCCTGCGGGTCGTAGTCCTCGAACGCGTCGAGGCGCAGCGCGTCGCCCGACCCGCCGACCGAGAAGGGCTCGCCCTCGGCGAGCAGGCGCAGCCGCACGAGGTCGGGCAGCTGGCGCAGCGTCCAGACCAGCTGGGCCGCGAGCGCGCGGCGCGAGGCGTCGGGCAGGGCCAGCACCTGGCCGGTGAGGTCGACGGTCACCTCGGCGCCGGAGGCGTCGACCGCGACCGGGGACGCGAGCGCGGTGCCCGCCGGCACGGCCGTGAGCGCGCTGTCGCCGAGCCCGCTGCCCGGCCCGGCGAGCACGGCGCCGACCAGCTCGGCCGGGCCGCTGCCGGTCGGCAGCAGGCGCCGGTCGACGACGAGGTGGCGGTCCTCGCCGGGCGGCGGCAGCGGCGCGAGGAAGTGCACGCCGAACGGCGTGAACGCGCGGTCGCGGTCGTCGGTCGAGAGCGTGAGGCCGGCCGGCACCTCGACGAGCTGCCAGCTGCCCGCGGCGTCGCGCCGCAGGCGGTAGGTGTCGGTGACCGCCTCGGGCGACTGCACCCGCGCCGCGCCGTCGGCGCCGACCTGCCCGACCGCGCTGTACGACACCCGCACCGTCGCCTCGTCGCCGTCCTCCTCCGGGCTCTCGCGGCGGCTGCCCGGTGCGTAGACCCGCACGGCCGCGGCGTCGTCCCACGACGCGCGCGCCTCGGGGGCCAGGAAGCTGCGCGCGATGCCGTGCTGGTCGCTGGCGCTGATCTGCGCGTTGAGGAAGCCCTGCACCACCGACTCCGGCGCGGCACCGGGCTGCGGGCCCGGCGGCAGGATGTCGATGCCCTGCCGGTCGAGCTGCTCGGCCCGCACGTCGCCCGGGGCCTGCACGCCGTCCTCGAGCGGCAGGCCGCACCCGGCCAGCAGCACGCCCGCGGCGAGCGCGGCGAGCAGGCGCCTCACGGCGCCACCGAGGCCGCGAGCGGCGGGCCGAGGGGCAGCGGCGAGCCGTCGCCCGGGTCCTCGCCCGCGCGGCGCGGCAGCGTGAGGCGGAACGCCGCGCCGCGCCCCGGGCGCCCCCAGGCCTCGAGCCGGCCGCCGTGCAGCCGCGCGTCCTCCTGCGCGATCGACAGCCCGAGGCCGGTGCCGCCGGTCGTGCGGGCGCGCGACGGGTCGCCGCGCCAGAAGCGCGTGAAGACGCGGTCGGCCTCGCCCGGCTTGAGCCCGACCCCGGCGTCGCGCACCACGACCGCGACGGCGCGCTCGTCGCCGGCGACCGCGATGCGCACCGGCAGCCCCTCGCCGTGCTCGAGCGCGTTGACGAGCAGGTTGCGCAGCACGCGCTCGACGCGCACGGCGTCGACCTCGGCGACGACCGGCGGGTCCGACGCCTCGACGAGCACCTCGCTGCCGCGCCGCGCGGCGATCGGCGCGCAGGCGTCGATGGTGCGGCGCACGAGCGCGACGAGGTCGCGCGGCTCGGCCTCCAGCGCGGTGGCGCCCGCGTCGAAGCGGCTGATCTCGAGCAGGTCCGACAGCAGGCCCTCGAAGCGGTCGAGCTCGGCCTGCAGCAGCTCGGCGCTGCGCCGCACGTCGGGGGCGAAGCCGTCGCGCGCGTCGTGCAGCAGGTCGGCGGCCATGCGCACGGTGGTGAGCGGCGTGCGCAGCTCGTGGCTGACGTCGGAGACGAAGCGGCGCTGCACGCGCGAGAGGTCCTCGAGCTGGCGGATCTGCCGCTGCAGCGAGCCGGCCATCGAGTTGAACGTCGCGCCGAGGCGCGCCAGCTCGTCCTCGCCGCGCACCTGCAGGCGCTCCTCGAGCCGCCCCGCGGCGAGCAGCTCGGCGGTCGCGGCGGCCTGGCGCACGGGCGCGACGACCTGGCGCGCGACGAGCAGCGCGATGAGCGCGAGCAGCCCGACGAGCAGGAAGCCGGCGCCGAGCGCGGTGCGCTGCACCAGCCCGAGGGTCTGCTGCTCGGCGGTGAGCGGGAACAGGTGCACGAGCAGGTAGCGGTCGCCGAGCGGCGTGAGCAGCACCGACCCGACGGCGATGCCGTCGGTGCGCTCGCCCTGCCCGTCCGGCACGTCGGCGTACGCGTAGAGCGGGCCGCCGCCGGTCGTGAGCCGCTGGCGCAGGTCGTCGGGCAGGTCGCCCGTCACGGCCGCGCGCGACTTGTACGTCGAGCCGCCGGGCGCGGCCCGCACGGCGAGCACGGTGTAGAGGTCGCCGACCGCGCCGCGCCGGTCGATGTCCTCGATGGTGCCGCGCAGCACGTCGTCGACGGCGGGCGGCGTGACGGGGTCGAGGCCGTCGAGGCGGGCCTGCGCCTGCGCGGCGCCGGACTGCGCCTCCGACAGCGACGTGCGGGTCTTGGTGTCGACGAGGCCGCGGCCGACCTGCCCGATGAGCAGCGACGCGAGCAGGCCGACGACGAGCGCCGACGACACGAGCGTCGTGCCGACGATGCGGGTCTGCAGCGAGCGGCGCCAGCGCCGCGCACCGCGCCGCACGAGCGCGCGCGCCGCCTCGGCCGCGGCGAGCAGGGCGGGCGGGACGCGCGGTGCGCCGGCCGGGGCGGCAGGGGCGGGGGTCGTCGGGGCGGGGGTCGTCAGGGCGGCCCCGCCTTGTAGCCCACCCCGCGGACGGTGACGACCACCTGCGGGTGCTCCGGGTCGCGCTCGACCTTGGCGCGCAGGCGCTGCACGTGCACGTTGACCAGCCGGGTGTCGGCGGCGTGCCGGTAGTTCCAGACCTGCTCGAGCAGCACCTCGCGGGTGAAGACCGTGCGCGGCTTGCGCGCCAGCGCGACGAGCAGGTCGAACTCGAGCGGCGTGAGCTGCAGGGTGCGGCCGCCGCGCGTGACGACGTGGCCCTGCACGTCGATCGACACCGGGTCGTCCTCCGGGCCGATGGTCAGCGCCTCGGGGGCGTCGTCGTCGTGCGTGCGCAGCCGCGCGCGCACCCGGGCGACGACCTCCTTGGGCTTGAACGGCTTGACGACGTAGTCGTCGGCCCCGCTCTCCAGGCCCAGCACGACGTCGACCGTGTCGCCCTTGGCGGTGAGCATGACGATCGGCACGCCGCTCTCGGCGCGGATCTGCCGGCACACCTCCAGGCCGTCGGTGCCCGGCAGCATGAGGTCGAGCAGCACCACGTCGGGGCGCTCGCGGCGGAACGCGGCGAGCGCCTGGTCGCCGTCCGCGACGAAGGCGGTGTCGAAGCCCTCGCCCCGCAGGACGATCCCGAGCATCTCGGCCAGCGCCGGGTCGTCGTCGACCACCAGCACCCGTGCCCTCATCCGCCTGGCCCTCCGCTCGCCGTCGGGCCCCGCGCGCGCGGGCCCCCCACGATCGTGTCACCCGCGCGTCCGGCAGGGGCGTGCCACGATGAGGGCACGCCCGAGGCCGACCCGCGTCGGCCGTCCGCGCCGCTGGGGCCGGGGCGACGGCGAGGGGCAGGGGGCCGCGTGGCGCAGGGACCGGACGCCGGTGCCGGGTGGAGCGCACCCGGCGGGCAGGAGCCCTCGGGCCCCGCGGGCCCGGCTCCTGGAGCGACGCCGCCGACGCCGCCACCGCCTCCCCCGCCGCCCGGGTGGGGCGGCGCCCCCGCCGGCTGGGGCGGCCCGCCGCGCGACGCCCCGAAGCCGGGGATCGTCCCGCTGCGCCCCCTCGGGCTCGGCGAGGTCCTCGACGGCGCGGTGTCGGTCGTGCGGCGCTACCCGCTCGCCACCCTCGGCCTGTCGGCCGCCGTCGCCGCGGTGCAGACGGTCGCCACGACGGCGTTCACGCTGGCCCTGCCCGACGGGCTCACCAGCGGCAGCGCCGCCGCGGAGGAGCTCGAGGCGGACGAGGTCGCCGGCGTGCTCGTCGGCGCCCTCGGCACCGGGCTGGTCGGGCTCGTCTCCGGCATCGTGCTCGCCGGCGTCATCACCACCGTGCTCGGCAAGGCGGTGCTCGGCCGCCCCGCGTCGCTCGGCGAGGCGTGGCGCGACACCCGCCCGCACCTGTGGCGCCTCATCGGCGTCTCGCTGCTCGTGCCGCTGCTCGCGGTGCTCGCCCTCGCCGCGGGGGTGGCGGTGCTCGCGCTGTCGTCGCTCGCCGGCGACGCCGGCCTGCTGCTGGGCGTCCCCGCCGTGCTCGCCGGCGTCGCCGGCGCCGTCTACGTCTACGTGCGCCTGGCGCTCGCCAGCCCCGCGCTCGTGCTGGAGAAGGCGCGCGTCGTGCCGTCGCTCCGGCGCTCGTGGCTGCTCGTGCGCGGCGCCTGGTGGCGCACCTTCGGCATCCTGCTGCTCGCGCTCGTCATCGCGGGCGTCGTCGTCAACGTGCTGCAGCTGCCGTTCCTGGCCGCCGGCTACCTCGTCGACGAGACCCTCGTCTCGACCGGTGCCGTGCTCATCACGTCCGTCGGCGCGGGCATCGCCACGGCGCTCGTCGGCCCGTTCTCGGCCGGCGTCCCGTCGCTGCTCTACCTCGACCGCCGCATGCGGGCCGAGGGCCTCGACGTCACCCTGGCCGCCGCGGCGCAGTCGCCGGCGTGAGCGGTCTGCAGGACGGCCCGGGCGGCGGGCTGGGGCGCGAGGCGGCGCAGGACGCCGTCCGCGAGGAGCTCAGCCGGCAGGACTACCAGGACGCCGAGCCGCCCCTGCTGCTGCGCGTCGTCGGCGAGGTGCTCGAGCGCTTCGACGCGCTCGTGAGCGGCACGGCCGACCGGGTCGGCACCGGGCCGGCCGTGGTGCTGCTCGTGCTCGTCCTGTCCGTCGTCGCGGCGGTCGTGCTGCGCCGCGTCGGCCCGCTGGGACGTCTCCGCGCGCAGGCGCCGCTGTTCGCCGGCGCGCCGGAGCGGACCGCCGAGGGCCACCGGCGCGCGGCCGAGGAGGCCGCGGCCGCCGGCGACTTCGCCGGCGCGGTGCGCGAGCGGCTGCGCGCCGTGGTGCGCGACCTCGAGGAGCGGGGCGCGCTCGACCGGCGCCCCGGCCGCACCGCCCGCGAGGTGGCGCGCGACGCCGGCGCCGCGGTGCCCGCGCTGCGCGACGACCTGCAGCGGGCGGCCGACGTCTTCGGCGAGGTCTGGTACGGCGGGCGCACCGCCGACCGCGCGGCGTACGACGCGGTGGTGGCCGTCGACGAGCGCGTGCGCGCCGCGAGGCTGCTGCCGGCGTGACGACCCTCGCCGAGGCGCCGGCGACGAGCGCCAGCCCGCCGCCCCGCGCGCTGCTGCGCCGCTACCGCGCGCCGCTCGCGCTGCTGCTCGTGCTCGTCGTCGTCACGGGCGTCGTCGGCCTGGTCGGCACCTCGCGCAGCGGCGAGCTCGACCCGCGCTCGTACGCGCCGGAGGGCGCCCGCGCGGTGGCGACGGTGCTCGCCGACCAGGGCGTGCCGACCACCGTCGTCGGCGACGTGCCCGAGCTCGTCGCGCGGCTGTCGGCGGGCAGCCAGGTCGTCGTGCCGGCGCCGGCGGCGCTCACGCTGGAGGAGCTCGAGGCGGTCGGCGACGCCGTGCGCGAGCGCGGCGCCGCGCTGCTCGTGCTCACCCCGCTGGACGACGACCTCGACGCGCTCGGCGTGCCGGCGACCCAGCCCGGCGACGACGAGGTGGAGGTGCGCCGGCCGGCCTGCGCGCTGCCCGCGGCCGAGCGCGCCGGCACCGCGCGCACGGGCGGCCTCGGCTTCCGGCCGGACGGCGCGGGGGCCGTCGGCTGCTACGCCACCGGCGGGCTCGCCAGCCTGCTCGCGCTGCCCGGCGAGCGCACCACCCTGCTCGGCACGAGCAGCCCGCTCACCAACGAGCGCGTCGACGAGGACGGCAACGCCGCGCTCGCGCTCGGGCTGCTCGGCACCGCGGCGGACGGCGCGCCCGTCGAGCAGGTGCTGTGGCTGCTGCCGCGCCCCGACCGGCCGCTGCCCGGCGGCGCGCAGCGCTCGGTCGGCGACCTGGTGCCCGACGCGCTCGTCTGGGGCGTCGTGCAGCTCGGCGTCGCCGTCGCGGTGCTCGCGCTGTGGCGCGCCCGGCGCCTCGGCCGCGTCGTCGACGAGCCGCTGCCCGTCGTGGTGCGCGCCGCCGAGGCGGTCGAGGGCCGCAGCCGGCTCTACCGCGCGTCCGGCGCCCGAGACGCCGCCGCGGACGCCTTGCGCGCCGGGGCCCGCGACCGGCTGCTGCGCCGCCTCGGCCTGCCGCTCGGCACGACGCCCGACGCGCTCGTCGCCGCGCTCGCCGCACGCGCCGGCGACGACCCGGTGCGCGCGCAGGCCGCGCTCTTCGGCCCGCCTCCCACCGCCGACGACGGCCTCGTGCGGCTCGCCGCCGACCTCGACGCCCTCGGCCCCCGGGCCTCGTGACCCGCCGCGTGACCCGCCGCGTGACAGCCTCGACCCGACCCGAACCCCACCCGGAGGTGGCCCGCCCGTGACCCGACCGGACCCCGCGCCCGCGGCGCGCAGGCGCGCGCCCGTCCGCACGCGCAAGACCGGCGCCCGCGACCCGCGCGCCGCCCTCGACGCCCTGCGCGGCGAGGTCGGCAAGGCCGTCATCGGCCAAGACCCCGCCGTCACCGGGCTGGTCATCGCGCTGCTGTGCCGCGGCCACGTGCTGCTCGAGGGCGTGCCGGGCGTGGCCAAGACGCTGCTCGTGCGCGCGCTGTCGGCGTCGCTGGCGCTGGAGACGGCGCGCGTGCAGTTCACGCCCGACCTCATGCCCGGCGACATCACCGGGTCGCTGGTCTACGACAGCCGCGCGTCGTCCTTCGCGTTCCGGCCCGGCCCGGTCTTCACCAACCTCCTGCTCGCCGACGAGGTGAACCGCACGCCGCCCAAGACGCAGGCCTCGCTGCTCGAGGCGATGGAGGAGCGGCAGGTCTCGGTCGACGGCACCCCGCGGCCGCTGCCCGACCCGTTCCTCGTCATCGCCACGCAGAACCCCGTCGAGTACGAGGGCACCTACCCGCTGCCCGAGGCCCAGCTCGACCGCTTCCTGCTCAAGCTCACCGTGCCGCTGCCGGCGCGCGAGGACGAGGTGCGGGTGCTCGCCGCGCACGACGCCGGCTTCGACCCGCGCGACCTGTCGGCGCTGCAGCCGGTCGCGACCGCGGAGGACCTCGCCGCCGGCCGCGCGCTCGTGCGCGAGGTGCAGGTGGCCCCCGAGGTGCTCGGCTACGTCGTCGACGTGTGCCGCGCGACGCGCAGCTCGCCGTCGCTGTCGCTCGGCGCCTCGCCGCGCGCCGCGACCGCGCTGCTCGCGACGAGCAAGGCGTGGGCGTGGCTGTCGGGCCGCGACTACCTCACGCCCGACGACGTCAAGGCGCTCGCCCGCCCGACGCTGCGCCACCGGCTCGCCCTGCGCCCCGAGGCCGAGCTCGAGGGGGCGACGCCCGACGGCGTGCTCGACGCCGTGCTCGCCTCGGTGCCCGTCCCCCGCTAGCGGTGGCGCTCACCGGCCGCGCGGCGCTGCTGGCGCTGCTCGGCGTCGTGCCGGTCGCCCTGCTGCCGGGGTGGCCGGCGGTGCTGCTCGTCGCCCTCGCGCTGGCGGTGCTCGTCGCGGTCGACGTCGCCCTCGCGGCACCGGTCGGCGGGCTGCGCCTCGCGCGCCGCGGCGCGACCGCCGTGCGCCTCGGGGAGCAGGCCGAGGTGGCGCTCGTCGTCGGCAACCCCTCGACGCGCCCGCTGCGCGGCGTGCTGCGCGACGCCTGGGTGCCGTCCGCCGGCGCCTCCCCCGCCACGCAGGTCGTCGACGTGCCGGCCGGCGAGCAGCGGGTGCTCACCACCGCGCTGCGCCCGACCCGGCGCGGCGACCGCACGCCCGACCGCGTCACGGTGCGGGCCCTCGGGCCGCTGGGCGTGGCCGGCCGGCAGGGCCGGCACGTCGTGCCCTGGTCGGTGCGCGTGCAGCCGGCCTTCGCGTCGCGGCGGCACCTGCCCGAGCGGCTCTCGCGCCTGCGCACGCTCGACGGGCTGCAGGCCGCGCGCACCCGCGGGCAGGGCACGGAGTTCGACAGCCTGCGCGACTACGTCGCCGGCGACGACGTGCGCTCGATCGACTGGCGGGCGACCGCGCGCAGCACCGACGTCGTGGTGCGCACGTGGCGCCCCGAGCGCGACCGGCAGGTGCTCGTCGTGCTCGACACCGGCCGCACGAGCGCCGGCCGGGTGGGCGACGCGCCGCGCCTCGACGCGGCGATGGACGCCGCGCTGCTGCTCGCGGCGCTCGCCTCGCGCGCGGGCGACCGCGTCGACCTGCTCGCCGTCGACCGCCGCACCCGCGCGTCGGTCGAGGGCGCCGGCCGCGACGAGCTGCTCGCCCGGCTCGTCGACGCGATGGCGGTGCTCGAGCCGGTGCTCGTCGAGAGCGACGCGCGGCTGCTCGTGGCGGAGGTGCTGCGGCGCGCGCGGCGGCGCTCGCTCGTCGTGCTGCTCACCAGCCTCGACGCCGCTCCGCTGCAGGAGGGGCTGCTGCCGCTGCTGCCGTCGCTCACCGCCCGCCACACCGTGCTGGTGGCGTCGGTCGGCGACCCGCGCGTGGAGGAGATGCGGTCCGGGCGCGGCACGCCCGAGGCGGTGTACGACGCCGCCGCGGCCGAGCGCGCCGCCGCCGAGCGCCGGCGCAGCGCCGCCCTGCTGCGCCGCCGCGGCGTCGAGGTGGTCGACGCCCCGCCGGCGGCGCTCGCCCCGGCGCTGGCCGACGCCTACCTGGCGCTGAAGGCCGCCGGGCGGCTCTGACGTGGGCGGGCTGCTGGGGGCGGCGCTCGGGCTCGGCGTCGCCGGGGTCGACCCGGCGGGGGCGCTGCTCGTCGTCGCGGCCCTCGCCGCCGGCGCCCGACCGCGCGCGGTGCTGCTGTTCGCCGCCGTGGTGGTCACCGGCACCACGCTGCTCGGCACCACCCTGTCGCTGACGCTCGGCGGCGAGCTCGGGCGCCTCGACCTGTCGGGGCTGGCCCTGCCCGACGGCCCGTCCGCGGCGCTCGAGGCGCTGGTGGGCGCCGCCCTGCTCGGGTGGGCGGGCGTGCGGCTGGCGCGCGGGTCGACGGCCCGGCCGCACCGCGCCCGCCCGGCGCGCCGCCGCCTCGCCGGCACCGCCGGGCTGCTGGGCGCCGGCGCGCTGTTCGCCCTCGGCGCCGCGCTCGACCCGACGTTCGTCGGGCTCGTGGTGCTCGCCGGGCGCGGGGCCGACCCGCCCGCCGTCGCGCTGGCGCACCTTCTGTGGGTCGTGGTGAGCCAGCTGCCGCTCGTGCTGCTGGCCGTCGCCGTCGCCCGCGGCGCGCACGTGCGGCTCGTCGACCGCGCGCAGGCCTCCTGGCAGCGGCTGCGCCCGGTGCTGCAGCGGGTGCTGAGCGCCGTGCTGCTGCTCGTCGGCGCGGTGCTGCTGCTCGACGCCGCGTGGTGGCTGGCGAGCGGGCGCTTCCTGCTGGGGTGAGCGGCGGCGGCTCCGGGGTAGGCGACCGGCATGCGCGCCGTGGCGATCGACTCCTACGGCTCCGGGCCCGAGGTCCGCGAGCTCCCCGACCCCGCCGTGGGTCCCGACAGCGTGCTCGTGCGCGTGCAGGCGGCCAGCCTCAACCCGGTCGACTACAAGATCCTGGACGGCGCGCTCGACGCCGCCTGGCCGGTCGTGTGGCCGCTCGTGCCCGGCTGGGACGTCGCCGGCGTGGTCGCGGGCGTCGGGCCGGCCGTGCGCGGCGTCGAGGTCGGCCAGCCGGTCGTCGGCTACGCCCGCAAGGACCTCGTCGGCACCGGCACGTGGGCCGAGCTCGTCGCGATGCCGCTCGGCAGCACCGCGCCCGCGCCCGCGACGCTCGACCCCGTCGCCGCCGCCTGCCTGCCGCTCGCCGGGCTCACCGCCTGGCAGAGCCTCGTCGAGGTGCTGCGCGTCGGCCCCGGCGACACCGTGCTCGTCAACGCCGCCAGCGGCGGCGTCGGGCACCTCGCCGTGCAGATCGCGGTCGCGCTCGGCGCGCGCGTGCTCGGGACGGCCAGCCCCGCGCGGCACGACTTCGTGCGCGGGCTCGGCGCCGAGCCGGTCGCGTACGGCGACGGGCTCGCCGAGGCGGTGCGCGCCCTCGCGCCCGAGGGCGTCGACGCCGTCGCCGACTTCGCCGGCGGCGAGGGACTGGAGGCCGCGCCCGGGCTGCTGCGCGCACCCGGCCGCCTGGCGTCGATCGTCGACGCCGACGGCGTGCACCGGCTCGGCGGCACGTACGTCTTCGTGCGCGCCGACGCGCAGCAGCTGAGCGAGCTCGTCGCCCTCGCCGACGCCGGGCGCGTGGTGCCGCACGTGCAGTCGGTGCACGGCCTCGACGACGTGACCGCGGCCGTCGCCGAGGCGCGCGCCGGCGTGCAGGGCAAGGTCGTGCTGGAGGTCGCCGACTAGCCTGCGCGCGGTGACGACCCTGCTGCCGGCGACGGCCCACCAGCTCCTCGCCCGCACCGCCCGAGCGCAGCGCGACAGCCGGGCGCCCGGGCTCGTCGCGGGCGTCGTGCGCGACGGGGCCCTCGTCTGGTCGGCGGCGCGCGGCGACGTCGCGGAGCCGCACACCGACGTGCAGCACCGCATCGGCTCCATCACCAAGACGGTCACCGCGGTCGCCGTCCTGCGCCTGCGCGACGAGGGCCTGCTCGGCCTCGACGACCCGCTCGAGCGCCACCTGCCCGGCACGCCGCTCGGCGACCGCACGGTCGGGCAGCTGCTCAGCCACACCGCCGGCGCGACGTCGGAGAGCCCCGGGCAGTGGTGGGAGCGCACGCCCGGCGGCACCCTCGCCGACCTCGGCCTCGTCGACGCGCACGTCGTGCTCGGCGCCGGGCGCCGCTTCCACTACTCCAACCTCGGCTACGGCCTGCTCGGCGAGCTGGTCGCCGCCGTGCGCGGGCGCAGCTGGGACGACGTCGTCCGCGACGAGGTGCTGCTGCCGCTCGGCATGCGCCGCACGACGCCCCGGCCGTCGGGCACCGCCGCGACCGGGTGGGGCGTGCACCCGTGGGCCGACGTGCTGCACCCCGAGCCCGAGCACCACCACGGCGCGATGGCGCCCGCCGGCCAGCTGTGGGCGACGCTGGAGGACCTCGCGCGCTTCGCGGCCTTCCTGCTCGGCGACACCGGCGACGTGCTCAGCGCGGCGACGCTCGCCGAGATGGCGACGCCCGCCGGCTACGACAGCGACAGCGAGGCCGGCGGCGGCTACGGCCTCGGCCTGCAGGTGCTGCGCGCCGACGGCCGGGTGCTGCTGGGCCACGGCGGCTCGATGCCCGGCTTCCTCGCCGGCGTGTTCGTCGACCGAGCGGCGGGCGACGGCGCCGTGACGATGCGCAACGCCACGAGCGGCGGCGACGGCGGGCTCGTCGGCGACCTGCTGCGGCTGCTGCGCACGCACGAGCCCGCGCTCGGCGGCACCTGGGCGCCGTCGCCCGCGGCGGTCGACCTCGCGCTGCTCGGGCCCTGGTACTGGGGCCCGGCGCCGTACGTCCTGCGCCTGCAGGGCGACGGCCTGCTGCACCTCGACGGGCTCGGGCGCCCCGGCCGCGCGTCGCGCTTCCGGCCCGAGCCGGACGGCACCTGGCGCGGCCTCGACGGCTACTTCGCCGGAGAGAGCATGACGGTCACGCCCGACCTGCTCGTGCTGGCGACGTTCGTCTTCACCCGCACGCCGTACGACCCCGCGCAGCCGGTGCCGGGCGGCACCGAGGGCGGCGGCTGGCGCTAGCCCAGCAGCACGTCGGCCGCGCCGGTGAGGTCCGGCAGCACGGCGTCGGCGCCCAGCGCCGACAGCGCGTCGAGGTCGTAGCCGCCGGTGGCGACGAGCAGGCAGCGCACGCCCGCCGCCCGCGCGCACTGCAGGTCGTGCGGGGTGTCGCCGACGACCCAGGCGCGCTCGGGCGGCACGCCGCCCGCGCGGCGCAGCGCGACGGGCACGAGGTCGTCGCGCGTCGCGCCGTCGTCGCCGAAGGCCGACCCGTCGAGGTCGAGGTGGCCGAGCAGGTCGAGCGCCGCGAGCTTGACCCGCGCGGTGACCGCGAGGTTGCCCGTGACGACGCCCTGCCGCGCCCCGCGGCCGGCCAGTGCGGCCAGCGCCTCCCGCGCGCCGGGCAGCACCCGGCCGGTGCGCGCCAGATCGCCGGCGCGCGCGGCCAGCTCGTCGGCGTAGCGGCGCAGCACCTCCGGCGCGAGGGCCGGGTCGCGGCCGGCCCGGGTGAGCACCTCGTGCGCGATCCACGGGTCGGTGCGCCCGGCGAAGGACAGGTCGGGACCGAGGTCGCCGAGGTCGCCGACGGCGGCGGCGAACGCGTCGCGGCTCACCCCGCCGGCGCGCAGCAGCGTGCCGTCGAGGTCCCACAGGACGAGCGGGGGCGCCGGGCCGGCCGTCACGCGGTGGGCAGCAGGTCGCCCGTGCGGGCGGCGTCGAGGTCGCCGGTGCGGCCCGCCAGGTGCGCGCGGCGGCCGGGGCCGAAGACCCACGCGAGGAAGAGCACCTCGGCCACGACGCCGATGCCGATGCGCGCCCAGGTCGGGAGCGGGCTGGGCGTCACGAAGCCCTCGATCACGCCCGACACCGCGAGCACGAGCACCAGGCCGAGGGCGCCGGCGAGCAGGGCGCGCCCCTCCTCGGCGAGCGCCTGCACGCGGGTGCGACGGCCGGGGTCGACGACGGTCCAGCCGAGCTTGAGGCCGAGGCCGCACGCGACGAAGACCGCGGTCAGCTCGAGCAGGCCGTGCGGGAGGACGAGGCCGAAGAACAGGCCGGTGCGGTCGTTGGCCGCGAGCAGCCCCCCGGAGACGCCGACGTTGACGGCGTTCTGGAACAGCACGTACGGGATGGGCAGGCCCAGCAGCACGCCGAAGGCGATGGCCTGCGCGGCGACGTACGCGTTGTTGGTGAAGACGCCGGCGGCGAACTGCTGGGCGGGCTGCTCGGAGTAGTAGTCCTCGAAGTCCTCCTCGACGAGCTGGCGCACCTGCTCGGGGTCGCCGACGGCCGCCTGCACCTCCGGCGTGGTCGCGACCCAGACGCCGACCGCGGTCGCGACGAGCAGGAAGGCGAGCGCGGCGCCGCCCCACCACCAGCGGGTGCGGTAGCAGAGCGCCGGGAAGTCCTCGCGCAGGAAGCGGCTGACGTCGCGCAGCGACGCCTGCCGGGTGCCGGTCGCGGTGCCGCGCGCCCGCGCGACGAGCGTGGAGAGCCGGGCCGCGAGCGCCGGGTCGCGCCCGGTGCTCTGCACGACCGACAGGTGCGTGGCGGTGCGCTGGTAGAGGTCGACGAGCTCGTCGGCCTCGGTGCCGCGCAGCCGGCGCGGGCGGCGGGCCTGCTCGACCAGCTGCTCGAGCCGCGCCCAGTCGCCGCGGTGCGCGGCGACGTACGCGTCGAGGTCCACACGGGGAGACTAGGCGCGCCGCGCCGGGCCGGCAGGGCAGGATGGCCGCGGGGCGCGCACCTCGCCGCCCGGCGAGGAGGCGCGGTGTCGCAGCTGGTGACGGGCGAGGCTGTCGCGCTCGACCTGCCGCTGGCCGCCCTGCCGTCGCGCGCCGTCGCGCGGGCGCTCGACGGGCTGCTCCAGCTGCTCGCGCTCGCGCTGCTCGCCGGCCTGGCCGCCGCGGTGTCGCTCGACCTGTCGCCGTCCGGCGCGCGCGCCCTGACGATCGTCGTGCTCGTCGGCGTGCTCGTCGGCTACCCCGTCGCCTTCGAGGCCCTGCTGCGCGGCCGCACGCCGGGCAAGGCGGCGATGGGCCTGCGCGTGGTGCGCGACGACGGCGGCCCCATCGCCTTCCGCCAGGCCTTCGCCCGCGGGCTCGCGACCGTCGTCGACGTGCCGACGGGCTTCGCCGTCTCGGTGCTCACCATGCTGCTGACCGAGCGCAGCAAGCGCCTCGGCGACCTGCTCGCGGGCACCAGCGTCGTGCTCGAGCGGCTGCCCGTGCGCGGCGGCGGCGTCGCGCAGATGCCCCCGCAGCTCGCCGCCTGGGCGCAGGGCCTCGAGCTGTCGCGGCTCGACGACGCGCTCGCCGGGGCGGTGCGGCAGTTCGTCGCGCGGTCCGGCGACCTCACCCCGCAGGCCCGCGAGGAGCTCGGCGGCCGCCTCGTGCGCGCGGTGGCGGACGTGACCGCCCCGCCGCCGCCCCCGGGCACGCCGGGCTGGGCCTACCTGTCGGCCGTGCTGGCCGAGCGCCGCCGCCGCGCCAG
>CANKBT010000031.1 GCA_947479995.1 Frankiaceae bacterium
GAGCCAGGTCCGGCGCGCGCCGCGCGGCGGGCATGACCGTCGCGGCTCGTGCGTTGACGCGGGCATGGCTACCGCGACCTGGAACGGCACGACCATCGCCTCCTCGGACGACACCGTCGTCGTGGAGGGCAACCACTACTTCCCGCGCGAGGCGGTGACGGCGGCGCTCGTGCCGTCCGACACCACGAGCGTGTGCCCCTGGAAGGGCACCGCCTCCTACCTGTCGGTCGAGGTCGACGGGCAGGTCAACCGCGACGCGGCCTGGTACTACCCGGCGCCCAAGGACGCGGCCGCGGAGATCAAGGACCGCGTGGCGTTCTGGAAGGGCGTCGTCGTCGAGCCGTAGTCGTCGGCCGGCCGTCGCGCCGGCCCTCGTACTCTTGGCGGGGTGACGCTCCCCGAGCAGGACCTCGTCCTCGTCGTCGACTTCGGCGCCCAGTACGCGCAGCTCATCGCGCGCCGCGTCCGCGAGTGCCGGGTCTACTCCGAGGTCGTGCCGCACACGATCACCGCGGAGGAGATCCGCGCGCGGCGGCCCAAGGCCGTGATCCTGTCCGGCGGGCCGTCGAGCGTCTACGCCGAGGGCGCGCCGCAGGTGGCGCAGGGCTTCTTCGAGACCGGGGTGCCGACGTTCGGCATCTGCTACGGCTTCCAGGCGATGGCCGCGTCGCTCGGCGGCACGGTCGCGCGCACCGGCACGGCGGAGTACGGCCGGACCGCGCTCGAGGTGACCGACCCGGGCGTGCTGTTCGCCGGGCTGCCGTCGGCGCAGGCGGTGTGGATGTCGCACGGCGACGCCGTCGCCGAGGCGCCGCCCGGCTTCCGCGTCACGTCGACGACGACGGCCACGCCGGTCGCGTCGTTCGAGGACGTCGACCGCGGGCTGTACGGCGTGCAGTTCCACCCGGAGGTGCTGCACACCGCCCACGGCCAGGCCGTGCTCAAGGCCTTCCTGCTCGAGGGCGCCGGCTGCCGGCCGACCTGGACGACGGTCAACGTCGTCGACTCCGCCGTCGAGCAGATCCGCGCGCAGGTCGGCGACGGCCGGGTGGTGTGCGGGCTCTCCGGCGGCGTCGACTCCGCGGTGGCGGCGGCGCTCGTGCAGCGCGCCGTCGGCGACCAGCTCACGTGCGTCTTCGTCGACCACGGCCTGCTGCGCAAGGGCGAGGCCGAGCAGGTCGAGCGCGACTTCGTCGCGAGCACCGGCGTGCAGCTGCGTGTCGCCGACGCCAGCGCGCGCTTCCTCGACGCGCTCGCGGGCGTCACCGAGCCGGAGGCCAAGCGCAAGGCCATCGGCCGCGAGTTCATCCGCGTCTTCGAGGAGGAGGCCCGGGCGGTCGAGGCCGACGGGCACGTGCAGTTCCTCGTGCAGGGCACCCTCTACCCGGACGTCGTCGAGTCCGGCGGCGGCGCCGGCGCGTCGACGATCAAGAGCCACCACAACGTCGGCGGCCTGCCGGACGACCTGCAGTTCGACCTCGTCGAGCCGCTGCGCGCGCTGTTCAAGGACGAGGTGCGCGCGGTCGGCGTCGAGCTCGGGCTGCCCGAGGAGATCGTCTGGCGGCAGCCGTTCCCGGGCCCCGGCCTCGGGATCCGCATCATCGGCGAGGTGACGCAGGAGCGCCTCGACGTGCTCCGCGAGGCCGACGCCATCGCCCGCGAGGAGCTCACCCGCGCCGGCCTCGACCGCGACGTCTGGCAGTGCCCGGTCGTGCTGCTCGCCGACGTGCGCTCGGTCGGCGTCCAGGGCGACGGCCGCACGTACGGCCACCCGGTCGTGCTGCGGCCGGTCAGCTCCGAGGACGCGATGACGGCCGACTGGACCCGCGTGCCGTACGACGTGCTCGCGACCATCTCGACGCGCATCACCAACGAGGTGCGCGAGGTCAACCGGGTCGTGCTCGACGTGACGAGCAAGCCGCCGGGCACCATCGAGTGGGAGTAGCGGTCCGGCCGCGCACGCCCGACGACCTGCCGGCGCTGCTGGCGCTGCTGCAGCGCACGCACGAGAGCGACGGCTACCCGGTGCGCGCGAGCCGGGTCAGCGCCGCCTGGCTGGCGCCCGACGACGAGCTCGCCGCGTGGGTGGCGCTCGACGGCGACCGACCGGTCGGGCACGGCGCGCTGCACCCGGCGGGCGGCGCCTCGCTGCCGCTGTGGCGCGAGGCCACCGGTCGGGAGGCCGACGGGCTCGCCGTCGTCTCGCGGCTCTACACCGACCGGTCGGCGCCCGGTGCCGGCACGGCGCTGCTCGAGGCGGCCGTCGCCGAGGCGCGGGCGCGCGGGCGCGCACCGGTGCTCGAGGTGCTGTCGAGCAGCCCGGCCCGCGGCTTCTACGCCCGGCGCGGCTGGCGCCGGGTCGGCGAGGTGCCGCAGCGGTGGGGCGACGTGCCGGTCGTCGTCGACGTGCTCGTCGCGCCCGACCGGGGTGCGACGCTGCAGGCGTGACCGAGGACCCGTTCGCCGCGCCGCAGGGCACGCCGCCGGACTGGCCGGCCGGCCACTGGGCGGGAGCCCCCGCGTGGCCCGCGCCCGTGCGCGAGCGGGCGCCCGGGCCGGTGGTCGCCGCCGCCGTGCTCAGCCTGGTCGGCGGCGGGCTCGCCCTGGCGCTCGGGCTGTTCCTCGTCGTGACGGTGCTGGGCATCGTCCTGGCGCCCCTGCCGCTCCTGCTCGGCGGCCTGTCGGTCGCGGGGGGCGTGCTGGTGCTGCGCGGCGGCCGCACCGGGGTGGTGCTGCTGACGGCCCTGCACGCGCTGCTCGCCGGCTCGGTGGTGCTGCTCGAGGTGCGCGCCGACGAGACCGGCGACGGGGTGCCGCTGCTGCCGCTGTGGTCGGTGCTCGTCGTCGGGCTGCTCTGGCTGCCGGCCTCGCAGCGCTGGCTCTGGCGCCGCGGCCGCGCGGAGCCCTGGCAGGGCTAGTCGGCCGCTGCCTCGTCGAGGCAGGTGAGCACCAGGCGCGCGGCCTCGGTGCGGTAGCGCAGCAGCGCCCGCACCTGCTCGAGCTCCTCCCGCGGCGTGGTCGCCGGCTCGGCGGCGGCCTCGGCGAGCACGCCGACGTCGGAGGCGACGGCGTCGACCCGCGCGCTCGGCCACTGCCCGGACGACGCCGCGACGACGTCGGCGACCGCCTGCAGCCGGCCGCGGACGTCCGCGCCGAAGGCCTGCGCCTGCTCGGCGCCGAGCGGCTGCAGCAGCGGCTCGGCCGCGCTCACGGCGGCGACCACGCGGGCGCAGCCGTCGCCGCCCTCGTCGTACGACGGCAGGCCCCCGCTGAGGTCGGGGGCGTCGTCGTCGTGGCAGCCGGCGAGCAGCGCGGCCGCGACCAGCAGGACCGCCCCGCACCGCCTGCCCACGCGCCGACGCTAGACCAGGAGTAGGAGTGCTCGGGACGGGGGAGCCGTACGGCATGGAGCACTTCACGATCGCCACCGTCGCCGAGAAGAGCGCGGACTTCCGCCGGGTCCTGTGGACCGGGGAGCACACGCAGCTCGTCATCATGACCATCCCGCCGGACGGGGAGATCGGCGAGGAGGTGCACGAGGAGAACGACCAGATCCTCAGCTTCGTCAGCGGCGTCGGCAAGGCCGTCGTCGGCGGCTCGACCAAGAAGGTCGCGGCCGGCGACGTCGTCGTCGTGCCCGCCGGCACGAAGCACAACTTCCTCAACGACGGCCCGAACCCGCTCGTGCTCTACACGGTGTACGGCCCGCCGGACCACGCCGACGGCGCGGTGCACCACACCAAGGAAGAGGCCGACGAGGCCGAGGAGTCGGGCAAGGACGAGCCGCCCCAGGGCTAGGCCCGGGGCGGCGGTCCCGCCGGCTCACCCCTCGCGGACGACCACCTGGCCGTAGCCGACCGCGAGGTCGAGCCGCAGCAGCGGGCCGTCCGCGGGGCCGTACGACCCGTCGACGTCGACCTCCCAGCCGTCGCCGGCCTCGGCCGGCGTGCCGGGCAGCAGCACCTCGCCGCCCTGCACCGCCGCGTCGAGCTCGACGCGCACGCCCTCCGGCAGCAGCACCTCGAGGCGCCCGGCGCCGAGCCGGGCCTCGACCTCGGCCGGGCCGGTGACGCCGCGCAGGTCGAGCACGGCCTCGCCGGCCCCGAGGTCGCGCTCGCCGCTGCCGGTGAGCACCCAGGTGCGCTCGCCGCTCGACACCTCGACCGGGAAGCCGGTCTGCACCACGAGCGCCAGCGGCGCCGCGACGGCCAGGGCGAGGGCGGCGAGCGCCCAGCCGCGCCGCCAGCGCAGCGCCACGACCAGGCCGACGAGCACGACCGCGAGGACCGCGCCGAGCACGCGGCCGACGGTGAGGCCGCCGACGCCCGCGGCGTCGAGGGCGAGCAGCACCACCCCGACCAGGGCCGCGGCGACCACGGTGACGAGCGTGACCGGCGGGCCGGCGGGCGGCGGGGGCTCGGCCGGCGCCGTGCGCAGGACCGCCGTGGTCGCGGTGCCCCCGGGGTCCGCCGCCACCGCGCCCGGCGCGGCGTCGGGCCGGGGCTGCGTCGTGCGGCGGCTGACGAGGTAGACGAGCAGGCCGACGACGACGAGCGGCGCGAGGCCGCGGCCCTCGCGGTCGGTGATGCCGAGCGCCGCGACCGCCACGAGCCCGAGCACGACGACGGTGCCGGCGGTGGTGCTGCGGCGGCGGCGCAGGAAGCGGTCGAGCACCGACTCGTCGGAGCCCTGCTCGGGCAGCAGCAGCCAGGCCGCGCCGTACAGCAGCAGGCCGGTGCCGCCGAAGACCGTGAGCACGGCGAGGGACACGCGCCACAGCACCGGGTCGGTGCCGGTCGCGCGGCCGAGGCCGGCGCACACGCCGAGCCAGACGTCGTCGCCGTCGCGCGAGCGGCGCAGCCGGGTCGGCGGCGCCGGGGCGGGCGGGGGAGGCGGAGGGGCGGTCGTGGTGTCCATGGCGCTGACAGTGGACCGCACCCGCGGCCCCGGGCATCGGGGTGCGGCCCCCGGGCCACCCTGGGACGCGCTCCGGGGGCACGGCCGGGGTCGTCCCCGGAGCCCGCGCGCGCCCGTGCGTGCGACGCTCGGCCGGTGACCGCCACCGCGCCCGCCCCGCCGTACCCGCGGCTGGCGCGCCGCACGTCCGGGCGGGTGCTCGGCGGGGTGGCGAGCGGGCTCGCGGAGCACCTCGGCGTGCCCGTCGCCGTCGTGCGCGTGGTGCTCGTCGCGCTCGCCGTCGGCGGCGGCTCCGGCGTGCTGGCGTACGCCGCGTTCTGGGTCGTGCTGCCCCTGTCGCACGAGCCGTACGAGGCCGCGCCGGCGTCGCGGACGGCGCAGGCGGTGGTGGTCGCCGGCGGCCTCGGGGTGGCGGTGCTGCTGCTGTCGGTGCTCGGCGGCGACCGCGTGGCGCTGCCGCTGCTCACCGCCGGCGCCGGCGTCGCGCTGGTCTGGCGGCAGGCCGACGACGAGCAGCGCGCCCGGTGGCGGGCGAGCGCCCCGCGGGCCGGGCGCTGGCCGGCGGTGGTCGGCGCGATGCTGCTGCTCGGCGGGATCGCCGGCTTCCTCGCCACCCGCGGCGAGCTGCGCGAGGCGCGCGAGGGCCTGCTGTCGACCGTGCTGCTCGTCGGCGGGCTGGTGCTCGTCGGCCTGCCGTGGCTGCGGCGCACGGTGACCGAGCTCGGCGAGGAGCGGCGCGAGCGCATCCGCGTGCAGGAGCGCGCCGAGCTGTCGGCGCAGGTGCACGACTCGGTGCTGCAGACGCTGGCGATGATCCAGCGCGCCGCCGACGACCCGCGCGAGGTCGCCCGGCTGGCGCGCGTGCAGGAGCGCGAGCTGCGCACCTGGCTCTACCGCCCGGTGCGCGACGACGCCTTCGGCGCCGGGCTGGAGCGCGTCGCGGCCGAGGTCGAGACCGACCACGGCGTGCCGGTCGAGGTGGTCGTCGTCGGCGGCGACCTGCCCGGCGACGAGCGGCTGGCCGGCCTCACGGCGGCCGCCCGCGAGGCGGTCGTCAACGCCGCCAAGCACGCCGGGGCCCCGGTCGTGCAGGTCTACGCCGAGGTGGAGGCGCAGCAGGTGCTCGTCTACGTCCGCGACCGCGGTCGGGGCTTCGACCCGGCGGCGGTGCCCGCCGACCGCTACGGCATCGCGCAGTCGGTGGTCGGCCGGGTGGCCCGGCTCGGCGGCACGGCGACGGTGGCCTCCGCGCCCGGCCGCGGCACCGAGGTGCGCCTGGCGGTGCCCCGTGGCTGAGCTCGTGCGCGTCGTGCTCGTCGACGACCACCGGCTGTGGCGCGCCGGCGTGCGCAGCGAGCTCGGCGACGGCATCGAGGTGGTCGCGGAGGCCGGGGCCGTCGAGGAGGCCGTCGACCTGGTGCGCCGGCACGTGCCGGACGTCGTGCTGCTCGACGTGCACATGCCCGACGGCGGCGGCCTCGCGGTGCTCCGCGCGATCGGGCCCGACCTGCCGGCGACCCGCTTCCTCGCGCTGTCGGTGAGCGACGCCGCGGAGGACGTCATCGCCGTCGTGCGCGCCGGCGCGCGCGGCTACGTCACCAAGACCATCACCGCCGCCGAGCTGTCCGACGCGGTGCGGCGCGTGGCCGGCGGCGACGCCGTCTTCAGCCCGCGCCTGGCGGGCTTCGTGCTCGACGCGTTCTCCTCCAGCGACGTGCCGGTCGGCGACGCCGAGCTCGACCTGCTCACCGCTCGCGAGCGCGACGTGCTGCGCCTCATCGCCCGCGGCTACTCCTACCGCGAGGTCGGCGGCGAGCTGTTCATCTCGGTGAAGACCGTCGAGACGCACGTGTCGTCGGTGCTGCGCAAGCTGCAGCTGAGCAACCGCCGCGAGCTGGCCCGCTGGGCCGTCAGCCGCCGCCTGGTCTGAGCGCTACGCGTCGCCGGGCTCGCGCAGGCGCAGCCGCACGTCGCGCACCCGCACGGCCTGCAGCACCTTCAGGCGCGGGTCGGGGACGTCGAGCAGCGGCCCGGTGACGAGCGGCTGCAGCGGCCGCAGCCGCGGGTCGTCGAGCACCGCCTCGACCTGCGCGCGGTCGCCGCCGGTGCGCAGCGCGTCGAGGCGCGCGCCGAGCAGCACGCCCGCGGCGTGGTCGGCGGCCGCCCCGACCGCGACTGCCGCCTGGCCCTCGCGGCGCCGCGCGAAGCGCTGCTGCGACCACCCGCCGGCCGCGGTGCGGCCCTGCACGTGGCGGCTCCCGACCTTGCTCGCGACCAGCCGGTCGCCGGCGAAGACACCGGCCGCGTGCCCGCCCCGGCGCACGAGCAGCACGCCGACGGTGCGCGCGCGCAGCACGTGCGCGAGCAGGTCGCCCTGCAGCGGCGGGAACGGCACCTCGACCTCGGCGGTCGCCCCGTCGGCGGCCGTCCAGGTCGTGCCCGTCACGGTCGTCGGGCCGTGCCGCGCGGCGAAGCGGTCGAGCCAGCCCTCGAGGCGCTCGGGCGCGAGCTCCACCCAGCGGCCGCCACCGGCGGCAGGACGCGTGACCACACCGCAGTCTCCTGCACGCCGCCCGCGGCGGCGCCGGTCAGGACTCGCTCTGCCAGGCGCGCCAGAGCGCGGCGTAGTCGCCGTCGAGGGCGAGCAGCTCGTCGTGGCTGCCCAGCTCGGCGACCCTGCCGTCGGCGACCACCGCGACGCGGTCGGCGTCGGAGGCGGTGTGCAGGCGGTGCGCGACGGCGACGACGGTGCGCCCCGCGAGCACGGCGGCGAGCGAGCGCTCGAGGTGGCGGGCGGCGGTCGGGTCGAGCAGCGAGGTCGCCTCGTCGAGCACGAGGGTGTGCGGGTCGGCGAGCACCAGCCGCGCGAGCGCGACCTGCTGCGCCTGGGGCGGGCTGAGGGCCAGGCCGCCCGCGCCGACCGCGGTGGCGAGGCCCTCCGGCAGCGCCTGCACCCACTCGAGCGCGTCGACGGCGGCGAGCGCCGCGCGCAGCGCGTCGTCGTCGGCGCCGGGGCGGGCCAGCCGCAGGTTGTCGGCGAGGCTCCCGACGAAGACGTGGTGCTCCTGCGTCACGAGCGCGACCTCGGTGCGCAGCCGGTCGAGCGGCAGGTCGAGCAGCGGCACGCCGCCGACGGCGACGCGGCCGGCGCGCGGGCCGTCGACACCGGCGAGCAGCCGGGTGAGCGTCGACTTGCCGGCGCCGCTCGGGCCGACGACGGCGAGCCGCTCGCCCGGGCGCACGTCGAGGTCGACGCCGTGCAGCACGTCGCGGTCGGCGACGTAGGCGTAGCGGACCTGCTCGGCCACGAGCCGCTCGCCGTCGGGCACCGCGCCGGTGGCCTCGCGGTCGGGCGGCACCGCGCCGACGCCGATGAGCCGGGCGAGCGAGCTGGCGCCGATCTGCACCTCGTCGAGCCAGCTGACGAGCCGGTCGAGCGGGTCGAGCAGCTGCTGCACGTAGAGCGTGACGGCGGTGACCTGCCCCAGCGTCGCGAGGTCCTCGCTCACGAGCACGCCGCCGAGCAGCAGCACCGCGACCGTCGGGCTGAGGAACGACAGGTCGATCCACGGGAACCACACGGTGCGCAGGTGCAGCGTGCGGCGCTCGGCGGCGTACGAGCCCGCGAGGTCGTCCTGCGTGCGCTGCACGCGGCTGGCCTGCCGGCCGAGCGCCTCGACGCTGCGCGCGCCGTCGGCGGTCTCGGTGAGCCCGGCGGTGATGCCGGAGTACGCCGCGCGCTCGGCGAGGTAGGCGGGCGTGGCGCGGCGCAGGTACCAGCGGGTCGACAGCACCAGCGGCGGCACCGCGACGAGGGCGGCGAGCGCGACGAGCGGCCCGGCGAGGAACGCCGCGACGAGGGTCAGCGAGGTGACCAGCGCGGCGACGACGACCTCGGGCACGGCGTCGCGCACGGTGCGCGCGAGCGTGTCGACGTCGGCGGTCATGCGAGTGAGCAGGTCGCCCGAGCCGGCCGCCTCGACGGTGCTCAGCGGCAGGTCGACGACGTCGCGCAGGAACTCCTCGCGCAGCTCGGCGAAGACCTCCTCGGCGAGCACCATCGACACCAGGCGCGACCACCGGGTGAGCGCGGCCTGCAGCAGCACCGCGGCGCCGAGCACCCCGACGAGCAGGTCGACGCGGCCGCCGCCGCCGGCGAGGTCGTCGACGAGCAGGCCGACGACGCGCGGCCCGACCAGGCCCGCGACCGCGGCGAGCACGTAGAGCACGACGGTGACGGCCAGCGCGCGCGGGTGCTGGCGCGCGATGCGGCGCGCCGCCGCCCGCACGTCGGCGACGGTGGCGACCGGCAGGTCGGTGGTCCTCACGCGAGCACCTCCCCGCGCACGACGACGTCGCGGTAGGCGGCGTCCGGCAGCAGGTCGCGGTGCGTGCCGCGCGCGACGGCGCGCCCGCCGACGAGCAGCACGACCTCGTCGGCGCGGTCGAGCAGCAGCGGGCTGGTCGTGCACACGACCGTGGTGCGCCCCTCGCGCGCGGCGTGCAGCCGCGCGCCGATGCGCGCCTCGGTGTGCGCGTCGACGGCGCTCGTCGGCTCGTCGAGGAGCAGCACCTCGGGGTCGGCCGCGAGCGCGCGGGCGAGCACCAGCCGCTGGCGCTGCCCGCCGGAGAGCGTGCGCGCGCGCTCGCCGAGCACGGTGCCGAGGCCGCCGGGCAGCCCGGCGACGACGTCCTCGGCGCAGGCGGCGGCGAGGGCGCCGTCGAGCCGCGCGTCGGCGTCCGGCGCGCCGCCGGTGAGCTCGTCGCGCAGGCGGCCGCTGAGCAGCACGGGCGCGCCGTCGACGACGTGCACGCGGCGGCGCACGGCCGCGAGCGGCACCTCGGCCAGCGGCGTGCCGCCCCAGGTGACGGGCGCGTCGACGTAGCGGCCGAGGCGGTCGAGCAGCGCGCTCGCGTCCTCGGGCACGGCGGAGACGACAGCGGTGAGGCGGTGCGGCGCCACGACGACGCCGCTCGTCGCGTCGACCAGCTCGCGGCCCGGCGGCGGCTCCGCGGCCGGGCGGCCGGCGTCGCGCACGACCGGCTCGAGGCGCAGCAGGCCGAGGACCCGCCCGGCCGCGACGTGGGCGCGGGTGGCCTTGTCGACGACCTCGAGCACGGTGCGCAGCGGGGTGGCGAGGAAGGCGGCGTAGCCGTAGACGGCCACGAGCTCGCCGACCGTCAGCCGGCCGTCGGCGACGCCGCGCGCGCCGACCCAGGTGACGGCGACGACGACCGCGCCGGGCACGAGCACCTGCGCCGCGTCGAGCAGCGACTGCGTGCGCGCGACGTCGACGCCGGCGCGGCGCACCGCCTGCGACTCCGCGCGGTAGCGCGCGAGGAAGGCGTCCTCGCCGCCGATGCCCCGCAGCACGCGCAGGCCCTGCACGGTGTCGGCGCCGAGGCCGGTCAGCGCGCCGAGCGCCGCCCGCTGCTGCGACTGCTTGGCGTGCAGCGGCCGCAGCGCCGGCCCGAGGCCGAGCAGCAGCGCGGGCGCGAGCAGCAGCACGACCACGCCGAGCAGCGGGTCGGCCGCGAGCAGCAGCGCGCCGACGACGACGAGGGCGACGAGCGCGCCGATGCCGCGGGCCTGCGCGTCGAGCAGGCGCGCGACCGACACCGCGTCGGTCGCGGCGGCGTTGGCGACGTCACCGGGGGAGGTGCGCACCGGCAGCGCGGAGCCCAGGCGCACCGCCTGGCGCGCGGCCCACTGCGTCACCGTGAAGGCGGCTTGCAGCCAGTTGGTCACGGCGACGCGGTGGCGCAGCAGCCCGGTGGCGCCCTGCACGACCGCGAGCGCGAGCAGCACGCCGCACCAGGTCAGCAGGCGGTCGCGGTCGTCGCCGGCGATCCCCTCGTCGAGGGCGCGGCCGACGGCGTACGGCGTGAGGGCCTGCGCGGTCATCCACGTGGTGCCCCAGAGCACGCCGAGCGCGACGGTGCCGGCCTGCAGGCGCGCGACGCGCAGCAGGAAGCGCGTGGGGCCGCGCAGGTCGGGCGCGCCGGGCTCGGCGAGGGGGAGGGCGCGCACGTGGGGCCACGCTAGGCGGCGCCGCCGCCGGTGCCCACCGACTTACGGTGGGCGCATGACCCGCACGCGCCCGCTGCCCGCCGCCGCGCTGGTGCTGGCGGCTGTCGTCGGCGTCGGGCTGCTGGGCGGCGGGGACGCCGTGCTCGCGGTGCTGCTCGTGACCGCCGGCGTCGCGGTGCTGCTCGCGGCCGTCGCCGCGGTGACGCTCGTGCCGCTGCTCGTGGCGCTGCACCGCGCCGACGCGCGGGGCCGCAGCCCGGTCGCCTGGGGCGCCGTCCAGGCGGCGGCGCTGGTGCTCGCCGCCGCGGTCGTGCTCGTGCTCGGGGTCGACGTCGGCCCGGTCGTCGTCGCCTTCCTGCTCGCCTGGGGGCCGGCCGTCGCGGTCGGCACCACCCGCGAGGTGCCCGCGCTGCTGCGCGCCGGGCGGCACGAGCTGCCGCGGCCGGCGACGCGCGGGGCGCCGCCGGCCGGGGCGGCCTAGGGCCGGTCGTCCCGCGCGGCGAGCGCGGCGTCCGGGTTGTCGCTGAACACGCCGTCGACGCCGGCGGCGTAGAAGGCCTCGTACTCCGCGAGCGCGTCGCCGTAGGCGTTCGGGTCGGTGCCGCGGCGCAGCGCCGGCGGCAGGAACTGGTTCTCGTTGCGGAACGTGTAGGGCACGACGCCGAGGCGCAGCCGGTGCGCGTCGCGCACGAAGGCCGTGGGCCGGCCGAGGGCGCCGTCGGCGCCGACGGGGATGACGCGCGCCTTGTCCGGGCCGAGCACGTCGGCGTAGGCCCTGATCGCGCGCATCCCGGTGGCCGTCGCCATGGAGTCGTACGTCGTCGTGCCGCCCGCGACGGTGACGTCCCACGGCTTGCCGCGGCCGCCGCCGTAGAGCTGCACCAGCCGCACGTCGGTCTTCGTGTTGAGGTCCTTCAGGTTGCTGATCTCGAAGCTCTGCAGCGCGATGGCGTCGCGGGCGTCGTCGTAGCCGAACTCCTCGATGGTCGCGACGAGGGGCTCCTCGAGCGACAGCCCGAGGCCGTCGAAGTAGGTCGGGTGCTTGGTCTCGGGCACCACGCCGATCGTGCGCCCGGTGCGCCTGCTCTCGCTGCGGACGAGCTCGAGCACCTCGCGCAGCGTCGGCACCTCGTAGCGGCCGTCGTAGAGCGTGTTCTCCTGCCGCACGCCCGGGATGCGCTCGACCGCGCGCAGCGTCTTGAGCTCGGCGAGCGTGAAGTCCTCGGTGAACCAGCCGGTGAGCGCGACGCCGTCGATGGTCTTGGTCGTGCGGCGCGAGGCGAACTCCGGGTGCTGCGCGACGTCGGTCGTGCCGCCGATCTCGTTCTCGTGCCGCGCGACGAGCACGCCGTCCCTGGTGCTCACCAGGTCGGGCTCGACCCAGTCGGCGCCGAGGTCGATGGCGAGCTGGTACGCCGCCAGCGTGTGCTCGGGCCGGTAGCCCGAGGCGCCGCGGTGGCCGACGACGAGGGGGCTCGCGCCCTGCGGGCCGGGCTTGGCGGTGGCCGGGCCCTGCGCGACGACGGTGCCGGCGACGAGCGCGCCGGTCGCGACGACGAGCGCGGTGATCGAGGTGGTGGTGCGCCTGCGCACGAGTGCTCCTCCGGACCGCCACGCACGCGGTGGCGCAGCCCGGCCGGACGCTGTCGGGGCCGGGTTGCCCGCAGGTGTCCGGTTCGTGAGGCCCGCCCCAACAGCGCGTGGCACCATCCGGCGGTGATGCGCGCCACGCCCGCCCTGCTCCTGCTCGCCGGCCTGCTGCTCCCCGCGGCACCCGTTGCGGCCGCCCCGGCGGCGGCCGGCGACCCGACCGGGCTGCCGGCCGGCGTGCCCGCCGCCGCCCTGCGTGCCGAGCCGGAGCTGCCGGCGCCGCCGGCGTGGCCCTTCGGCGAGACGTGGTCGCGCACGTCGGGCACCGGCCGCCTCGGCGGCGGCGCGCAGACCTGGACCGACTGGGTCTACGACGACCACGGCGCCGCGCTGCCGGGCGGGCTCACGCCGACGCCCGCCGCGATGACGAGCAACCTCGCGCCGACGCAGGGCGCCTACGACTACCCGGCCGGGCCGGCGAGCGCCAACGGCGCGGACGTCTTCCGCAGCGCCGTCGGCGTCGACGAGGACGCGTCGTACTGGCGCGTCGACTGGGGGACGCTCGTCGACCCCGCGGTGCCGCTCGCCGTCTGGGGCGTCGACCTCGACGACGCGGCGGCGACGGGCACGTCGACCTGGCCGGCGGCGGCCGGGGTGACGAGCCCGGGCAGCGACCGCTTCCTCGTGGTGTCGAGCCGGGGCGCGCAGCTGCTCGGCGGCGCCGCGCCGGTGGCGCTGCCCGTCGCGGTCGACCTGCCGAGCCGCTCGTTCGTCGTGCGCGTGCCGGCCGCCGACCTGCCGCTGGCCGGGGCGTCGCGGCTGCGCCTCGTCGCGGGCCTGGCCGACGCGAGCGGCACGGCGATGGCCGCGCCGCTCACCGGCGGGCTGCCGCTGCTGCAGGGCGCCCGCGTCTACAACGCCACCTTCCGCACCGTCGCGCAGGAGCCGCCGGTCTACCGCGAGGGCGACACGGCGGCGCTCGCGCGCCAGCTCGGCGAGCTCGCCACGGGCAGCCCGCTCGCGGGGCTCGGGCTCGACGGCCTCGAGCGCTTCGTCACCGGCAACTTCTGGATGGAGGACCACCAGGCCGACGCGCTCGCGCGCGGCGACGTCTCGGCCTTCAGCCTGCGCGTCGAGTGGGACCGGCTGCGCGCCCGCGAGAGCACGCCCGACCCGCTCGTCCCCGGCTACAGCAACCGCTGGTACGTCTCGCAGCAGGACCTCGGCCAGGGCGTCGTCGAGGACGCCCGCCCGCCCGGCGACCTCGAGCCCAACTACCTCGGCCGCGTGCAGCCGTACGCCGTGCAGGTGCCCGAGGGCGTGGAGCCGGGAGCGCCGCTGACGTGGGTGCTGCACTCACTCGGCGTCAACCACAACCAGTACGGCGCGCTCAACCCTCGGCTGCTGCAGGACCTCTGCGACGACCGCGGCTCGATCTGCGCGAGCACGCTCGGGCGCGGCCCCGACCTCTGGTACTTCGACGAGTCCGAGGCCGACTTCTGGCAGGTGTGGCGCGAGGTCGCCGAGGCCTTCGCGCCGAGCACCGAGCGCACCGTCATCAGCGGCTACTCCATGGGCGGCTGGGCGTCGTACAAGCTCGGGCTCGCGCACCCCGACCTGTTCGCCCGGGCGATGGTGCTCGAGGGCCCGCCGACGTGCGGCGTCGCCGTCGAGTCCGGCGTGCGGCTGCCCGCGGACGTGACGTCGCCGAGCCGGTGCGGCACCGACGGCGAGTCGTTCACGCTGCTCGAGAACGCGCGCGAGGTGCCGTACGGCGTCACGCAGGGCGTCGTCGACCAGCTCGTGCCGTTCACCAGCGCCGTCGAGCAGGTCGGCGAGCTCGACCGGCTCGGCTACCGGCACCGCTTCGAGCTCTACCCGCTCGAGGACCACCTGCTGTACGCCGTGCAGGACCGCTTCGACACGCAGGTCGCCGCGATCGGCGGCGACCCGGCGCGCAGCACCGACCCGGCGCGCGTGACCTACCGGTGGCACCCGGCGCTCGCCGACGAGGCGCTCGGCATCGGCACCACCACGGCGTACTGGGTGACGTCGCTGGCGGCGCGCGACGCGACGCCCGGCACGACCGCGCGCGTCGACGCGCGCTCGCTCGCGCTGCCCGACCCGGCCGTCGAGGTCGCCCGCACGACGTCGCCGCTCACGGTGCCGACGCCCGGGCAGGCGACCGAGCTGACGTGGGCGCTCGGCGCGGCGCCCGCCACCGTCCAGCGGCTGGCGCTCGACCTCACCGGCGTCGCGGCGCTCACGGTCGACGCGCCGCGCGCGGGCCTGCGCTGCGGCGCGGTGGTCGACGCGGTCTCCGACGGCGCGTCGGTGCTCACCGTCGCCGGGCTGGACGGCGCCGACCGCGTCGTGACCGTGCCGGCGGGGGAGAGCAGCACGGTGCTCGCCTGCGCGGCGGCCGCGCCCGGCTCACCCGGCGCCGGCGGCGCCCCGGGCGGTGCGCC
>CANKBT010000032.1 GCA_947479995.1 Frankiaceae bacterium
GCCGCCGGTGCCGGTGGTGCACTGCGTCGGGCCCTGCCGGTCGCAGGCGGGCGGCTGCGGGGCGCCGGCGGCCAGCACGTTGGTGCCGTCCGGGCTGAAGGTCGGGTTGTTGCACCTGCTGATGTCGATCGACTGCACCTGCACGCCGGGGATGCGCCGGACCTGGGCGAGGCCCGCCTCGACGAGGTTCTTGGGCAGCGGCGAGTAGCCGAGCGGGTCGGCCTGGCGCTGCCCCTCGCACAGGAAGTAGTAGGCGAACGAGCCAAGGGCGTTGCCCTTCTCGTTGCTGAACCCGTTGCTCGTGTCGGTGGGGACGATCATGTAGCTGTACGACGACAGCGGGTAGGTGCGCGGGTCGGCGTTGTCGTAGACGCCGCGCAGGTCCTGCGTGAGGTACGTCGTGCTGTTCGGGTCGCGGGTGTCGATGCGCGCGGCCTGCAGCGCGACGGCGACGTTGCTCGCGGTCGGCTCGGTGTAGAAGCCGTTGGCGTTGAGCAGCTTGACGACCGGGTAGCCGGCGTTGCGCGCGAAGCTGTACTCGACGTAGTTGATCGTGCCCTCGTTGCGGTCCTGCGCGACGTAGCCCGCCACGCCGGCGGACTGGCCGAGCGCGACGTAGCCCGCACCGGGCTTGACCGGGTAGCTGGAGGTCGTGCCGCACGGCGTCGGCCGCCCGTTGGCGCGGCAGTAGGCGTCCCAGACGGCGGTGTGCTCGGTGGCCAGCCAGGTCGTGAACTGCGCGGTCGTGCCCGAGCCGTCCGAGCGCACGACCGGCACGACCTTGCGCGCCGGCAGGGCCAGGCCCGGGTTGTCGGCCTTGATGGCCGGGTCGTCCCACGACGTGATGACGCCCGTGAACATCTTGGCCAGCACGTCGCCCGACAGGCGGATGTTCGTCACCCGCTTGCCGGCGATCTTGAGGTTGTACATGAACGCCGTGCCGCCGGCGACGACCGGCATGTAGGCGAACGGGCGCTGCGGCGGGGCGTCGACGACGCCCGCGTCGGTCAGGCCGTACGGGATCTCGGAGACCGCGAAGTCGACCGTGCCGTTGCGGAACTGGTTGCGGCCGTCGGAGGAGCCCTTGCCCTCGTAGTTGACCTGCTGCCCGAACTGCCGGACGTTGCGCCGCCACTGGTCGATGGCGTTCTGGCTCCAGGTGGAGCCGGCGCCGCTGATCGGCCGGAAGGACTGCGCCTGCGCCGGGGCCGGGGCGGTGGCCGCGACCGCGCAGGCGGCGAGGAGCACCGCGAGCAGGACGCGCAGGGGGCGGGGGACGGGCACGGGTCAGCTCTCCGGAGGGGTGGGTGCGGTGCGGGCGTCGAGGCGCTGGGCGTCGCGGCGCGACGCGGCGACGGCGCGGCGGCGCTGGCGGGCCGACGGCTGGCCGGGCCCGCGGCCGCCGATCACGCGGGCGAGGACGAACAGCACCAGCACGAGCGCGAGCAGCAGCACGGCGGTGCCGAAGCCGCGGGCGATGCTCGCCGGCTGCGGCGACTTGACCGACTCGAAGACCAGCAGCGGCAGGCTGACCTGCGGCCCCTCGAAGGGGTTGGTGTTCATCGCCGCCGTGTAGCCGGCGGTGAGCAGGACCGGCGAGGTCTCGCCGATGCCGCGGGCGGTGCCCAGGATGATCGCCGTGCCGAGGCCGCTGCGGGCGGTCGGGAGGATGACGTGCCAGACCGTGCGCCACTGGCTGGCGCCGAGGGCGAGCGAGGCCTCGCGAAGGTTGCTCGGCACGAGGCGCAGCACCACGTCGCCGGCGCGGATGACGATCGGCAGCATCATCACCGACAGCGCGAGCGACGCCGCGAAGCCGGACTTGTCGAAGCCCAGGTACAGGATGACCGTGGCGTAGACGAACAGCCCCGCGACGATCGAGGGCAGCGCCGTCATCGCCTCGGTGATCGTGCGCACGGTGCGCGCGAAGCGCCCCGGCACCTCGCTGAGGAACACCGCGCAGGTGACGCCGAGCGGGATGACGACGGCCAGCGCCAGCGCGATCTGCTGCAGCGTGCCGACCACCCCGTGCAGCGCCCCGCCGACGGTGAGCGGCTCGAGCGGCCCGGCGTCCTGCAGGTCGTCGGTGAAGAAGTTCAGGTGCGGCAGCGCCTCGGCGCCGCGGTAGGTCGTGTAGCCCACGACGAGCACGAGCACCGCGACGAGCAGGAAGGCCGTGCTGTGCACGACCGCCGACACGAGGCGGTCGCGGACCGCCGGGCCGCTCTCGTCGCACGACACGAGCAGCGCGTAGAGGCCGAGGAACAGCACGTACGCGGTGACGACCGCCCCGACGCGTCCCGACAGCGGCGCGACCTGCGTGAACAGCAGCGTCGTGACGGCGACCGCGGCCGCGAGGGCGCCGCCGAGCGACAGCACGTCGGTCGCGCGGAAGCCCGAGGTCTGCCGGCGCACCTCGGGCCGGGTGTCGGCCAGCACGGGGAGCGGCTGGTCGAGCACGCCGGGGCGGGTGTCGGGCGCCAGGTGCCGACCGGGGGCGGTCAGGTCGACGCTCACGCCTCGGCCCCCTGTCCCGAGCGCGACCGCGTCGTGAAGGACGACGCGATGACGTTGACGACCAGCGTCATGAGGAACAGCGCGAGACCGGCCGCCATGAGCGCGGACGTGCCGAACTCGGTGGCCTCCCCGTAGCGCAGGGCGATGAGCGAGGAGACCGAGCTGCCGCCGCTCTCCAGCACGCGGACCTTCACGTCGAAGACCTGCGACAGGATGAGGAAGACCGCGATCGTCTCGCCGAGCGCCCGGCCGAGGCCGAGCATCATCCCGCCGATCATGCCGCCGCGGCCGAACGGCAGGACGACGGAGCGGATCATGCCGAGGCGCGTGGCGCCGAGCGCGAGCGCGCCCTCCCGCTCGCCGACCGGGGCCTGGCTGAAGACCTGGCGCATGATCGAGCAGGCGATCGGCGTGACCATGAGCCCGACGACGATGCCGGCGATGACGATCGACGACGTGTAGACGGTGATCGAGGCCAGCGGGTCGTCGGGGTCGACGCCCTGGACGCCGAAGGGCGGGAACCAGCCGAACCACGTCGCCAGCCAGCGGGAGAAGCCGGCGACCTGCCCCTGCAGCAGGAACAGCCCCCAGAGCCCGTACACGACGCTGGGCACGGCGGCCATGACGTCGACCAGGCTGAGCAGGAGCGGCTTGAGCCGGCGCGGGGCGTACTCCGAGATGTAGAGCGCGGTGCCGAGCGCCAGCGGGAAGGCGACGACCACGCCGACGACGGCGATGAGCACCGACCCGCTGAGCACGGCGGCGATGCCGAACTCGCCGCCCTCGGGGTTCCACTCCTCGGTCGTGAGGAAGCCCCATCCCGCGTCGCGGAGCGCCTGGCTGGCGCGGAAGCCGAGGAACAGGCCCACGAGCGCCATGACCAGCAGCACGAGCGCACCGCTGCCGCGCGCGACGGCGGTGAAGGCGCGGTCGGCGCCGGCGGGGCGCACCGAGAGGTCGCGGCGCGCCTCGGGCGCGTCCTCGAGCAGGGCGGTCACCGCAGGGTCCGGTGGAGGTCGGTCCGGGTCGGCACGCTCGGCAGCGTGGCGGCGCCCGGCGCCGCCGACGCGCCCTCGGGCTGCACGCCCGACGCCCGCTGCGTGAACGCCGGGCGCAGCAGGGCCCCGGGCGCCGGCGCCTCCTCCGCCGCCGGCAGCGGCGCCTCGCCCGCGGCGGCGACGAAGCCGCTCAGCGCGTAGCGGCACTCCCGCTGCCGGGCGTAGCCGCGGGCGCTCGTCGCGAGCACGGCCCCGGTGGGGTCGAGCAGGCGCCACGACCACTCGCCCCTGGCGAGGTCGCGGCTGAGGGCCGGCGCCGTCGTCGCGGGCGACCGCCGCAGCCCGGCGACCAGCCGCTCGACCGCGGCGACGCAGGACGGCCGGTCGGGGTGCACGCCGGCGCCCCGGCCGAGCTCGCGGTTGTTGGGACCGAGCAGCCGCCAGGCGCAGGTGTGGGCATCGGCGGACGGGGCACCACGACGCCACGCCCCGGCGTCCCCGCCGGCCACGGCGCGGACGCCGTGCACCACCTCGAAGCGCGCGTGACCCACGCCGTCCCCCCGTCGCGTGCCGGCCCAGGGGCGCGGCGCGTCCCTGCGGTGCGCGCTCGGCGCCCGGCGACTGAGACCGTGGGGGCCGCGGCGGAGCAGCGGACGCCGCCCGGGTCAACGCCGGACACGGCGGAGGTGAACGCCGGACGACGCCACCCGGACACACGCGCGCAAGCCGGACGCAGCGGGCGTGCCCGGCGCGCCGGCGGCTCAGGTCCCGCGCCCCGCGTGCCGAGGGGGGCGGGGCGGCGCGCTAGGGCTAGCGGTCGGCGGCCTCGGCGGTGGCGAGCGCGAGGGCCGACGCGGCGACGCCGAGCAGGAGCGAGACGAGCGCGGCGCGGCGGTAGCGCGGGTGCAGCAGCACCGGCACCATCGACAGCGCGTGCAGCCCGTCGACGACGGCGGCCCCGCGGACCACCTGCGGCGTGGGGCGGGCCAGCAGCACGGCGCCCTGCACGAGCTGGCGCGCGCCGAGCACCCGCAGGACCGCCACGTGCGGCGCGGGCCGTCCGGGGACGGCCCGCACGACCGCCTCGGGGCGGGCGAGCAGGGCGGCGCCCTCGGCGAGGGCGAGGACGGGGAGCGCGCGGCGGGCCATGCGCGACCCTGGCACGCCGGTCGGGGCCGGTCGAGCGGCGCGCGCGAGCGGGCGCGCCCGCGACGGACGGCGGACGGCCCGGCGCGCAGGTCGCGTGCCGGGCCGTCCGTGGTGCCGGTGGTGCGGGCTAGGAGAGGTCGTACACCCAGCCGCAGCCGCTGGTGTGGGCCGGGTTGGTGCGGGCGATGCCGCTGTTGCCGTCGCACTCGTAGCCGTTGTTGCCGTCGCTCCCGCCGGGCAGCTGGCCCTTCGGGGTCTTGCTGTCCGCCTTGCCGACGGTGCCGGCCGCCGGCTTGCCGACGGCCTTGCCGACCCCGCCCCCGTTCGCGGACGCGGCCCCGGTGTTCGAGGGCGCGTACGCGTCCTGGACCTCCGCCGCCGAGGCGGCGCCGGACATCAGGGCGATCGAGACCGGGACAGCGCACAGGACGCTGAGGGCTCGGGCAGTGCGGGTCTTCGCGGTGGTGCTAAACATGGTGGTGCTCCCGTCCGGGGTCATGGGCCAAGAGGCTCAAGCTCGGGCAGGTCGGTCTCGCCACTGGCTCCCCGGACGGCCTAGGCGACCGCTTGTCTCCGTGCGCCCGGCCGGGGCCGCGCGTCGGTGGGGGTCGTCCGGATCGATGCTCCCTACGCAGCGGCGGCGGGAGGCTCCCGTCGCCGCGCCACCCGTTGCGAGTCGCTCCCGGTGACACTGGGTAGAACGGTAGTTGCAGAGCGTGAGTTGTGGCCCGGTCGGGTGACACGACGGAGCAGTGCTGCGCGCATGCGGAGCAACGGGTGACCGGCGTCTCCGGCGCCGGTCACAGGCGGCACACTCGGCGCGTGACCGCTCGCGAGCTGACCCCGGCCGAGGCCGCCGCCCTGCTGCGCCCCGTCGACGCGCTTGGCCTGCCGCTGGGGCCCGGCCAGCCGCCGGCGTTCCTCACCGCGCTGGGCGAGCGCGACGACTGGACCGACCTGCGCATCTCCGGCGCGCTGCTCACCGTGCTCACGCCGCTGTTCGAGCGCCCCGGCGTCCACTACCTGTCGGGCTTCTTCGGGCCGCTCGAGCGCTACCTGCGCGACGCCGGCGCGGGCATCAGCTTCACCGCCGCCGACTTCCGCCGCATGGGCCCGCTCATGGCGCGGGCCCGGCCCCGCGTGCTGTGCACCGCGGCGGCGCCGCCCGACGCCGACGGCTGGTGCAGCCTGTCGCTGCACGCCGGCGGCACGACCGGCGAGCTGGTCCGGGCCGGCCGTGACCCCGACCGGCTGCTCGTCGTCGAGGTGAGCGAGCACTACCCGCGCACGCGCGGGCTCGGCGAGCACGGCCACCGCGTGCACCTCGACGACGTCGACGTGCTCGTGCGCAGCGACGCCCGCCCCTTCGCCGTGCCCGACCAGCTCGCGGGCGACGTCGAGCGGGCGATCGCCGCGCACGCGGCGCGCTTCGTCGCCGACGGCGCCACCCTGCAGACCGGCATCGGCGCCGTGCCGTCCGCGATCGCGGCGCACCTCGCGACCGGGCCGGGCGGGTCGTACGGCGTGCACACCGAGCTGTTCACCGACGGGCTCATGCAGCTGCACCTGGCCGGCAAGGTCACGAACGACCGCAAGGGCGCTTACGACGGCGTCTCGGTCACCACCTTCGCCCTCGGCTCGCCCGAGCTCTACGCGTGGCTGCACGACAACCCGGACGTCGCCTTCCTGCCGGTCGGCGTCGTCAACGCGCCGCACGTCATCGAGCAGAACGCCCTGATGACGACGATCAACGGGGCGCTCGCGGTCGACGTGCACGGCCAGGTCGTCGCCGACACGATCTCCGGCGCGCAGTACTCCGGCATCGGCGGCGCGGAGGACTTCACCTCGGGGCCGGGCTACCGCGACGACCAGCGCGCCCTGCTGTGCCTGCCGTCGACGGTCACGGTCGGCGGCGAGGTCCGCTCGCGCATCCTGCCGTGGTTCGAGGCGGGCACGGTCATCACGACGCCGCGGCACCAGGTCGACGTCGTCATCACCGAGCACGGCGCCGCCGAGCTCGAGGCCAAGACGGTGCGCCAGCGCGGGGAGGCGCTGGCCGCGATCGCCGCGCCGCAGTTCCGCGCGGAGCTCCTGGAGGCGGCGGACCGCGCCTCGCACGGCCGCTCGCCGCTGCCGCCCGCCTGACCGGCGCACGCCGTCGCGGTCCGGCGGCTAGCGGCCCTGCCGCGGGAGCACCGGCGCGTCCGGCCGCACGCGGGCCAGCAGCGAGGCCGCCACCGACAGCGCGGTGTCGCGGTCGTACGTGAGCACGTAGCGGAACCGCCGCTCCGCCTCGGGGCCGGTGTCGCCGTCGTCGTGCGCGACGAGCGCGGCGGCGAAGTGCGGGCCGACCACGGCGAGGTCCCACTCCTGCACGAGCGGGTCGCCGGGCGCCAGCGCGGTGCCGCGCACGCCGTCGGCGGGCACCTCGGGCAGGTCGACCGCGAGCGCCGCGACGAGCGCCGCCTCGCGCGCCAGCCCGGCGTAGCGCCGGGCCGTGCGCGGGGTGAAGAACCGCGCCTGCTGGAAGGTGCCGACCACCACGACCGACTCGCCGCCGACGAGCGCCTGGCGCTCCAGCGTCGTGCTCATGGCCAGCAGCAGCGGCTTGGCCGACGCGCGAACCAGGGCGTGCGGCGCCAGCGCCTGCCACGGGGTGTGGTGCACCGGCGGCGGGCTGCACGAGGGCAGCGGCAGCGGGTGCGCGCGCCCGACCGGCCCGGCGCCCGGGCGGCCGAAGCGCCAGCCCTGGCCGTAGTCGGCGCCGAGCGCCCGCGCCAGCTCGGCGTGCTCCGCCGTCTCGATGCCCTCGGCGAGCAGCAGGGCGCCGGTGCGCTCGGCGTGCGCGCGCACCGCGTTGACGATCGCGGCCGTCTCCACGCTGCTGCGCTCCTGCACCAGGCGCAGGTCGAGCTTGACGACGTCCGGGGCGAGCAGCGGCAGCAGCGCCAGGGAGGCGCGGTCGGCGCCGACGTCGTCCAGCGCGAGCGACCAGCCCCACGTCCGCACCAGGCGGACGGCGCGCAGCAGCTCCGCCGGGCGGGTGGTCAGCGCGCGCTCGGTCACCTCGAGGACGACCCGCACCCCGGCCGCCTCGAGCCGCCGCCGCTCGGCCGCCAGGTCGCCGGGGCGCAGGGCCGCGAGCCCCTCGGGCTCGGCGTTGAGCAGCAGCGCGCCGTCGCCGCCGACGCCCGCGGCGAGCGCGCTGTCGACCGCGGTGGCGAGCGCGCGCAGGTCGAGCTCGGCGGTGCGCCCGGCGGCGCGGGCCGCGGCGAAGAGCAGGTCGGGGCGCTCCAGGGGCCCGCCCGCCGGCCCGCGCGTCAGCGCCTCCCAGCCGACGACCTGCTCGTCGTCCAGGCGGACGACCGGCTGGAGCAGCGTGCGCAGCGCCCCCGGCGCCAGGGCGGCGTCGAGGGGGGCGCGGGTGTCGAGCGCGGTCATGGCCGGCGGCTCCCGGGGTCGTCGGGGTCAGCCCGCTGCTGGACTCACCGTCTCCTCGTCCGCACGGCGCACGTCCTTGAGCCCCGCGGGCCCGACGGGGGTCCACCGCCGGGTGGCGCGCCTGCCCTGCCGCCCCCGCCGGCGTCGCCGAGCCCCCCGTCGGGAGTGCTCCAGGTGTGAGTGGGCAGGCGCGCCTCGACCGGGAGCGACCGGCAGCGGCGGGAGGCACGGGTGCAGGTGGAGCGGTGGCTCGAGGGCGTGCGCGCCCTCGACGTCCTGGTCGTGGGCGACGCCCTGCTCGACGAGTACCTGCGGGGGACGAGCACCCGGCTGTGCCGCGAGGCGCCGGTGCCGGTCGTCGGCGTGCAGGAGCGGCAGGCGTCGCCGGGCGGCGCCGGCAACGTCGCCGTGGCCGCCGCGGCGCTCGGCGCGCACGTGCGGCTGCTGTCGGCCGTGGGCGACGACGACGACGGCCGGGCGCTGGTCGGCGCGCTGCGCGCCGCGGGCGTCGACGCCGACGACGTCGTGGTGGACCCGACCCGCCGCACCCTGGCCAAGCGCCGCGTCGTCGCCGGCGACCAGCTGGTCGTGCGCTACGACGAGGGCAGCACGGCGCCGCTCGGGCCGCAGGCGCAGCGCCGCCTGGCCGCCCGGCTGCTCCGGCTGTGGGACGGCGCGCGGGCGGTCGTCGTCTCGGACTACGGTTCGGGGGTCGTCGACGACGCGCTGCTCGCCGTGCTCGCCGACCTGCAGGCCGCCTCGCCGCGCACGCTCGTCGTCGACGCGCACGACCCCGCGCGCTACCGCGGCGTCGGCGCCACCGCCGTCAAGCCCAACGCCCTGGAGCTGGCGGCGCTGCTCGGCCCGCTCGGCGCGGACCGCCCGGCGGCCGTCGCCGCGGGCGCCGCCGCGCTGCACGCCCGCACCGGCGCGCGCGTCGTCGCGGGCACGCTCGACCGCGACGGCGCGGTCGTGTGCGAGCAGGGCCGGCCGCCGCACCGCACCTGGACGCGCGGGGTGGCCGACAGCCGTGCCTGCGGCGCGGGCGACTCCTTCACCGCCTCCCTCGCGCTCGGGCTGGCCTCCGGGCTGCCCGTGCCCGCCGCGGCCGACCTCGCCCAGGCGGCCGCCGACGTCGTCACCGGGCGCGAGGGCACGAGCACCTGCTCGGCCGACGACCTGCGCGCCCAGGTCGGCGGTGCGCGGCTCGAGGACGTCGACGCGCTGGCCGCGCGCCTGGCCGCCGCCCGCCGCGAGGGGCGCACGGTCGTGCTGGCCAACGGCTGCTTCGACCTGCTGCACCGCGGCCACGTCGCGCTGCTCGCGCGCGCCAAGGCCCTCGGCGACGTCCTCGTCGTCGCGCTCAACACCGACGCGAGCACCGCCGCCCTGCGCGGGCCGGACCGCCCGGTGCACCCGCTCGAGGACCGCGCGCGCGTGCTGGCCGCCCTCGGCTGCGTCGACCACCTCGTGGCCTTCGACGAGCCCACCGCCGAGGCGCTGGTCGGGCGCCTGCGCCCCGACGTGCTCGTCAAGGGCGGCGACCACGCCTTCGAGCAGGTGCCGGAGGCCGAGGCCGTGCGGGCGTACGGCGGCACCGTGCGTCTGCTGCCGTACGTGCACGAGGAGACGACCACCGCGCTCGTCGACCGCATCCGCGGTGCGGCGGCCAGCACCCCGTGAGCCCGCTGCCGCCCGTCGACGTCCTCGTCCCGACCTACCGCCGCCCGGCGGCGTTGGCGGTGACGCTCGCCGGCCTGTCGGCCCAGACGCTGCCGCGCTTCCGCGTCGTCGTGTCGGACCAGACGCCCGACGAGGACACGACCGCGCGCGGCGAGGTGCAGGCCGTCGTGCGGCTGCTGCGCGCCCGCGGCCGCGAGGTCGAGCTGCACCGGCACCTGCCGGCGCGCGGCATCGCCGAGCACCGCGACAGCCTGCTCGCGCGGGCCCGGGCGCCGTACGCGCTGTTCCTCGACGACGACGTGCTGCTCGAGCCGGACGTGCTCGCGCGCCTGCTGCGCGTGCTCGTCGCGCAGCGCTGCGGCTTCGCGGGCGCGGCGATGACCGGGCTGTCGCACCTCGACGACGAGCGCCTGCACGAGCAGGAGCCGCTGCGCGTCTGGGACGGGCCGGTCGTGCCCGAGCGGGTGCGCCCGGGCGACGTCGCCTGGGAGCGGTGGCGGCTGCACAACGCGGCGACGCCGTGGCACCTCGCCGCCCGCACCGGCGCGACCGACGCCCGGCCCGTGCTCTACCGCGTCGCCTGGGTCGCCGGGTGCGTGCTCTACGACGTCGCCAAGCTGCGCGACGTCGGCGGCTTCGGCTTCTGGCGCGACCTGCCGCCGCACGCGTGCGGCGAGGACGTGACGGTGCAGCTGCGGCTGCTCGAGCGGTACGGCGGGTGCGGCGTGCTGCCGAGCGGAGCGGTGCACCAGCAGCTGGAGACGACGCTGCCGGACCGCAGCGTCGACGCGCCGCTACACCTCGACCTGGACCTGCCGCCGGAGCTGCAGGCCGGCTGAGACCACCTCCGCCGGGTCGACGTCGAGGCACTGCTGGGCGTACGGGCAGTCGAAGGCCCGGCACGGCGTGCAGGGCGTCGGCCGCCGTAGCACCGCGGCGGTCGTCGTGCGCGGCGCGTACTGCTGCTCGAGCTCGGTGCCGGCGAACAGCACCACCAGCGGCGTGCGCAGGGCGTCGGCGAGGTGCATGCCGCCGGAGTTGCCCGTGAGCGCGACGGCCGCGCCGTCGAGCAGCGCCGCCAGCCCGGCCAGGTCGAGCGCGCCCGCGAGCGGCTCGGCGCCCGAGGCGGCGGCGATGCCGCCGACGAGGTCGCGCTCCGTGCCGGGCCCGGTGACGACGACGTGCAGCCCCGCGGCGCGCAGGCCGCGGCACACCTCCGCCCAGCGGTCGGGGCTCCAGCGGCGGCTGGAGCACGACGCGCCCGGCAGCACGACGGCGTAGTCGCCCCCTTGCCGCGGCGCGCCCTCGGGCACCCGCACGCGCAGGTCGGTGCCGTCGGGCGCGACGCCGACGCGGGCCAGGAGGTGCAGCATGCGGTCGACCTGGTGCAGGTCGTCCGGCGGCGAGGGCACCCAGTGCGTGAGCCCGGTGCCGCCGAACTCCTTCGACAGCCCGGCGCGCACCGGCACCCCCGCCGCGCGGAGCACGCCGGCGGCCGGCCACGGCGACTGGCTGAACGACGTCAGCACGACCGCCGCGTCGTAGCCCTCGGCCGCCAGCCGCGCGACGAGCGCGTCCTGCTCGGCCGGGTCGGGGTCGACGGCGGGACCGGCCAGCTGCCACGCCGGGGAGTGCACGACGAGGCCGTCGACCTCGGGCAGCAGCGCCGCCGCCGCGGCGCCGCCGGGGGAGGCGAGCAGGTCGAGCGTCGCCCGCGGCGCGGCGGCCCGCAGCGCCCGCAGCGCCGGGCCGGTCATGAGGACGTCGCCGAGGTTGTCGCAGCGCACGACGAGCAGCCGCCGCACGGCCGCCCAGTCGACCGGCGGGCCGGCCAGCGCGCCGGGGTGCTCGAGCGCCAGCGGCGCGAGCAGCGGGGCAGCGGTCACCCGCAGGCGGTGCCCGGCACGAGGCGCGCCACACCGCCGCCTCCCGGCCGCCGTCTCCCGTGCCGGCCCGCCGTTTCCCCTGGCGGGGCAGGGGCAGCGCAGCGGGGTGCGCGTCGCCCTCGTCTGCGGACGCCACCTGCCCGCGCAGGACGGCGTCGCCGACTACACCGCGCGCCTCGCCGAGGCGCTGAGTGCGGCCGGGGTCGAGCCGCTGCTCGCCGGCGCCGCGCCGTCGCCGCACGTCGTGTGCGACGGCTGGGGGCCGCGCGGCGTGCTGCAGGCCGCCCGCGCGCTGCGCCGCCTGCGGCCCGACGTCGTGCACGTGCAGTCGGCCCCGTCGGCGTACGGCTTCCGCGGCTGGGTCGGGCTGCTGCCGCTGCTGCTGCGCGGCACGCCCGTCGTGACGACCCTGCACGAGTACGGCTGGTGGGCCTGGCCGGCGCGCGTGCCGCGACGCGTGTGGGCGCGGCTCGAGCGCAGCCGCCGCGTCGACCGGGAGACGCTGCTGCTCGCCCCCGCCAGCGCCGAGGTGCTGTGCACGAACGAGGCGCACGCGGCGGTCGTGCGCGCCCGCACCGGCCGGCAGCCGCTCGTCGTGCCGATCGGCCCCAACGTGCCGGACGCCGGCGCCGACCGCGCCGCCGCCCGCGCCGCGCTCGGCGTCGCCGACGGCACGACGCTGCTCGTCACCTTCGGCTTCGTGCACCCGGTCAAGGGCGTGCGCTACCTGCTCGACGCCGCCGCGCAGCTCCGCGACGAGCTCGACCTGCGCGTCGTCGTCGCCGGCGGCTTCACCTCGCTCGCGCTGCCGGAGGACGAGGCGCGCGCCTTCCGCGCCGAGCTCGAGCAGCACGCGCGCGACGCCGGCGTCGCCGACCTCGTCTCCTTCACCGGTCACGTGCCGTCCGCGCAGGTGTCGTCGCTGCTGCACGCCGCCGACGCCGTGGTGCTCGCCGCCACCGCCGGCGTCACGACCCGCAGCGGCGCGCTCGTCGCCGCGCTCGCGCACGGCGCACCGGTGCTCGCGACGGTCGCCGACCCGCCCGACCCGGCGCTCGTGCCGGGCGAGCACGTGCTGCCGATCGCCCGCGTGCGCGACGGCGACGCGGTCGCGGCCGCGGTGCGCGCGCTCGTCGCCGACCCGGCCCTCGGCCCGCGCCTGGCCGGCGCGGGCCGCCGCGTCGCCGCCCCCCGCTCCTGGCCGGTGCTGGCGCGCCGGCACGCCGAGCTCTACGCCCGGCTCGTGCCGTGAGCGCCGTGAGCGCCGTGAGCGCCGTGACCCCCGTGCCGCACCCGGCGCCGACGCGCTCGCTGCTCGTGGTCGAGCTGCTCGGCGGCTTCGGCGACCTGCTGCTCGCCCTGCCCGCCGTGCACGCCCTCGCCGCGACGCACCCCGGGGCGGAGGTCACCGTGCTCACCTTCGCGCCGGGCGCCGTGCTGCTCGCCCACGACCCGGCGGTGCACCGCGTCGTCGCCACCGACGACCACGCCGACGGCGCCCCACGCCGCGCCGTCGCCGCCGAGCTCGCGCGCGGGCACGACCTGGTCGTCACCACCACGACGTACGACGGCATCGCCGACCTCTGCCGCGCCGCGGGCGGGCGCGCCGTCGCCGACCTGTGGCGCGGGGCACCGCCGGATAAGCGGGTCGACCGCCGCTTCCTGCAGCTGCTCGTCGAGGCCGGGGAGGTCGCGCCCGCGCACGCCGACCAGCCGCTGCGCGTCGTGCTCACCGACGCCGAGCGCGCGGCCGCCCGCGCGCTGCCGACCGGCGACGCGCCGGTCGTGCTCGTGCCCGGCTCGGGCATGCCGGTGAAGACCTGGCCGCGCTGGGCCGAGCTGGTCGCGGCGCTCGGCGACCGCGACGTGCTCAGCACCGAGCCGGTGCCCGGCGCGCGCCCGCTGCCGCCCGGCGACTTGCGGCACCTCGCGGCGCTGCTCGCGGTGGTGGGCGAGCGCGGCGGCGTGGTGGTCGGCGGCGACACCGGCCCGGTGCGCCTGGCCACCGCCGTCGGCACCCGCGCCGTGGCGCTGCACGGCCCGACCGCCGCGTCGCGCTACGGCCTCGACCCGCGGCGAGGCCGTGCGCTGCAGGGCCTGCCCGACTGCACGGTGCGCCAGCCGTCGGCCATCACCGAGCAGGAGTGCTGGTGGAGCGCCCGCTGCCCGCTCACCGGCGCGGCGCCGGCATGCATGGCCGACCTCGGCGTCGAGCAGGTGCTCGCCGCGCTCGCCCCCGCCTGACCCGCGGTCGCGCCGGTCGCACCGGCCGCACCGGTCGCACCGGTCGCACCGAGCACGGCCCCCGCGCGCGGCGCCGGCCGTCAGGGCGTGCGCTGGGGCTGCAGCTCGACCTCGACCGGGCACCCGCGGGCGGGGAACCCGACGACGAAGCGCACGGCCGCGGCGACGTCCTCGGGCTGCAGCAGCTGGTCCGGCCGCTCCTGCCCGGCCGGCGAGCGCAGCCCCGCGCCGGCCGCGACGAGGCCGGGCGAGACGAGGCTGACCTTCACCCCGCGGTCGCGCACGTCGAGCCACAGGCCGCCGGCCAGCCCGGCGAGGCCGTGCTTCGCGGCGACGTGCGTGGCGTTGTCGGCGTAGGCGCGGCGCGCGGCGCCGGAGCCGACGAGCACGAGCGCGCTGGGGGCGGCGGCGAGCAGGTCGGGGAGCACCAGCCGGGCGAAGCGGGCGGCGGCCAGCAGCCCGACCTCGAGCACCGCGTCCCACGCGGCGCCGTCGACCGCGTCGGCCGGACCCCACGCGAAGGAGCCGGCCGCCCACACGGCGACGTCGACGGGCGCGCCGTCGCGCGCGCGGGCGAGCGCCGCCTCGACCTGCCCGGCGTCGGTGACGTCGACGCGGTCGACCCGCCCGCCGCCGCACGCGGCGCGCGCCGCCTCCAGCCGGCCGGCGTCACGGCCCCACAGCACCGGCTCGTGGCCGAGCGCGGCGAGCTCGACCGCGACGGCCGCGCCGATCGCGCTGCTCGCTCCGACGACCACCGCACGCCCGGGCACGCACTCAGACTGCCCGGCCCCGCACTCAGGCACGCGCGCCCCTCCTGAGGGGTGCACTCAGCGCGGTCGCCCGAGGCGGGAGGGGGTGCCTCAGGGCGAGCGTGGTCGTCACCTGAGAGAGGGAGGCCACCGATGGTCACCATGGCGCACGAGGTCGAGATCGCCTACCGCCGGGAGGTGCTGCTGCGCACGATGCGCGCGGTCGGCCCCGGCCGCAAGGAGCGGCGCCGCCGCGCCGCGCAGCGCGCGGCCGAGCTGGCCCAGCTGTTCCCCCGCACCGCGGCGGCCACCGCCCCGGCC